>DRLZ01000077.1 GCA_011322755.1 Crenotrichaceae bacterium | reverse complement strand
GCAATAATACGCACTATCTCATAAAAAATTGTAGGAGCATTTCTTAGTATACTATTTTTAATGGTATTGATATCAATATCAAACAATTCATTTTTACTACTGACTCGATATTTACTTAATTCTTTATGGACACGCTGTTCAGTATTAAAAGGAACAGAACAATAAACCACATATACTGGGTACCAACCTTCATCTTTTCCGTACATTCGATAAGAGTTATAAATTCTTACCGATGGTTTATCTGCTGTAAAACCAATCTTATAAATATCGGGTTGCGAGAGTCTTCTGGTAACATAAACATAGCCTTTTCTTTTTTTTGTGCTTGCTACCATGCTAGAAATATCATATTAATTGCATAACAGTGAAATGGCTTTACCAGAAAAATAGTGTTTTTATTGGCTGTTTTTTTAGAGTTATCAGATCACATGAGAGCTGCTGCTGAGTATTTTTTTAATCAGTGATATCACCATTTTAGGTTCAAACGGCTTGTCGCAAATGGCTGAAATACCGGACTGTTTAATACCTGCCAAATGGCTGTTTTCTGAGTCACTTGTCACCATTAAGACAGGAATTGATGACTGATTGCTTTGTCCACGAACGTAATCAATGAGTTCACGTCCATCCATTTCAGGCATGTTGTAATCCGTTACAATCAGATTAAAAAAGTCGGATTCCAGTTGATCAATCGCTTCTTTTCCATTAATGGTTTCTGTAATATTTTCAATGCCGAGTGAGTTTAAAATTCTAATAATGTGTTTACGAGCACTCAAGCTATCATCGACAAGAAGAACACGCAGCTCTTCAATATCAAAATCTTCAAGTGCATCGGTGTCGGGCTCTAAAAAGTCAACGGTCGCATACAGTGCATTGCGCAGTTCATTCAAGTCAAAAGGTTTGGGTAAAATGGCAACGACACCCGCTTGGCGTATAGGCTCAAGATAATAGTCAGATATTTCACTGGAGATCAGCATAAAAGGGATGCTGTCAAGGTCAGGGTCATTTTTGAGTGATTGAACGAGCTCAGTGCCACTCATATCAGGCAGATACATGGCGCTGATAATCAGGTCAGGTTTGAATGATGTTTTGAGGCTTTCGAGGCATGATGATCCTTCTTGAAACCACTGTGAACGGGAGACACCCAAACTTTCCAGATGGTTGGAAATGATTTTTTTTTGGGTCGGTGAGGGTTCAATCAATGTGATTGAAAGATCCTGAATAGTGAGTGATTTTGCCGCCATGAGTCCGTTCTCTTTGTATCGCTGTTTTGATTCTTATCGGTAAATGTAATAATCACTTAAGGGATTGTTATCAAAATTATGTGCACTCAAATTGTCGATAGAATATATAAAGATGAACTGGACTATTCAAAATGCTCGTGAAACTTACAATATAGGCTACTGGAGTGGTGGTTACTTTGATATTGATGATTCCGGGCATTTAATAGCCACCCCTGGAGGTGATAATCCAGTTGTGATCGATTGTATTTCGTTAAGTCGTGATATTAAAAATGCGGGGCTTTCTCTGCCCGTGTTAGTGCGCTTTCCTGAAATTTTACACCAGCGTGTAAAAAAACTTTGCAGTGCATTTGAGTCGGCTATGGTGGATGCTCAATACCAAGGGCAATTTACAGCGGTATATCCGATCAAAGTCAACCAGCAGCGCAGTGTGGTGGAAGAGATCTTGCGCGGTGATAATGGGCAGGTGGGGCTGGAGGCGGGGAGTAAGCCTGAATTGATGCACGTGCTGGCATTATCTGACCAAAATGGTGGCGTGGTAATATGCAATGGTTATAAAGATCGTGAATATATTCGACTTGCTCTGATCGGGCAGCAACTGGGTCATGATGTTTGCATTGTGCTTGAGAGGCTTTCAGAGCTGTCGATGGTGATTGAAGAGGCGCGTGATCTGGGAGTGACTCCTAAATTGGGTGTTCGGGTTCGGTTGACAGCGATTGGCATGGGCAAGTGGCAAAACAGCGGCGGCGAAAAAGCAAAGTTTGGACTCTCTGCAACACAGATATTAGACGTTGTTGACCGGTTGCGGCATGCGAATATGCTCGATACCTTGCAGCTGCTCCACTTTCATCTGGGTTCTCAAATCTCTAATATTCGTGATATTCAACGTGGTTTGCATGAAGCCGCTCGTTTTTATGCGGAATTTCACCGCTTGGGTGTTAATATTAGAGCTGTCGATGTGGGCGGTGGTCTGGGGGTGGATTATGAAGGAACGCGTTCACGCAGCTTCTGTTCGATGAATTACAGTATGCGTGAATATGCCCAAAATATTGTACGTGTTTTGTGTGATGTTTGTGATGCTCAAGGGTTAAAACACCCCGATATTATCACTGAGTCTGGTCGTGCCATGACGGCACATCATGCCATGCTGATCACCAATGTGATTGATGTCGAACGGCGACAAGAAGATGCATTGCTGTTACCCCCGAATAAAAATGATCCACATATTCTTCACGATTTATGGAAAGCCTTGCAGAGATTGCCGTTATCACCGGCGTTAGAAATTTATCATGATGTGGTGCATTACCTTGATGAGGCACAGGCGATGTATGTGCATGGGGTTTTGACGCTTGAGCAGCGTGCACAGGCTGAACAGCTCTATTTTGTGACATGTAAAAAAGTACAGCTACTGTTGCGCCCTGAATTGCGTGCTCATCGTGAAGTGCTGGATGAATTGAATGAAAAACTGGCAGATAAATATTTTTGTAACTTTTCACTGTTTCAATCGTTGCCTGATGCGTGGGCGATTGATCAGGTCTTTCCTATCGTTCCGCTACAGCGTTTAAATGAAAAACCAACACGCAGAGCAATTATTCATGATATTACTTGCGACTCTGATGGTCGTATTGATTATTATGTGGATGAAGCGGGCATTGAAAGCAGTTTGCCGCTGCACTCTATTGATCTTTCTAATAACAGTGAGCCCTATTTATTAGGTATTTTTCTGGTGGGTGCTTATCAGGAAATTCTGGGTGACATGCACAATCTGTTTGGGGATACTCATTCGGTGAATGTAGAGTTAGACGATGATGGGGGTTACTGTTTGACGCAGGTGATCGAGGGCGATATGGTTGATTCGGTATTAAATTCTGTCCGGTTTGATATTGATGAACTGATGGATATTTTCCAGAAAAAAGTTAAATCGGCCTCATTAGACAATAATCAACGAATGATTTTCATGCAGGCCTTGAAAGCGGGGATGAGTGGCTATACTTATCTTGAAGACGAATGAATGTGAAAATTTTTAAACCTATAAGAAGGAAAACCAATGAGTACAAGTAGTGATATCACAGCTGTGATGAAAACCAGTCAGGGCACAATCCGTTTAAAGCTGTATGCAGAGCAGACTCCAGTGACCGTAGCGAGCTTTGTTAACCTGGTGGAGCGTGGTTATTACAACGGCCTGAACTTTCATCGTGTGATTGCCGACTTTATGATTCAGGGGGGTTGTCCTTCAGGCACAGGTACGGGCGGGCCAGGTTATCAATTTGAAGATGAGTGTAATAGTGAATTGCGCCATGATAAACCGGGTGTCTTTTCGATGGCGAATGCAGGGCCGGGAACGAACGGCAGCCAGTTTTTTATCACTCATGTTGCTACGCCCTGGCTAGATGGTAAACATACCGTTTTTGGTGCGGTGGTCAGTGATGACGATATGACGGTTGTTAATAAAATTTCACAAGGAGATTCCATCGAATCAGTTGAAATCGAAGGGGATACTGCGGAGTTGAAAGCTGCAACAAAATCTCGTTTGGATGAGTGGAATATGGTTTTGGATAAATAAATATTCACAGCTGAATATTTTACTGAAAAACCCGGCCACTTCGCCGGGTTTTTTGTGGGAAAAATAATTTTTAAAGCGTATAGTCTGTAAGGGTAGCAGCTGTTTTTTATATGTAACCGGAGTTGATGTGATGACTGAAAATACTCATAACAGAGAAAAGCTCGTCCATGCTTACAATCGTATGCTGGAGCGGGTTAAAGCGTTGGTTGAACAAACTGAAAAAGAGGCTTCGCCTGTTATCCATAAAGCATTGGAAACGGCTCGTGAAAAAGCTGTCGAACTGGGTGAGGTTACTCAGGAAGAAGCCAATAAAGTTTCGGACTATTTAAAGCGTGATCTGGAGGATGCAGGACACTACCTTAAGCAGACAGAATCAGAACTGTCCGATTGGCTCAAGTTTGAATTAGAACTCATTGAGATAAAAGTACTTGAGCTGTTTTCCGATATGGCCGACCATACTCGCGAAGAGCTCGAAAAGCTATCTGAACGTGCGCGCAAGGAGAGCGAGTGGCATACAGGAGAGGTGACCGGAATAGGGACGCTCCATTGTGTGAGCTGCGGACAGAAGATTCATTTTCACTCTACAGGCCATATTCCCCCTTGTCCCAAGTGCCACAAAACAGTTTTTAAACGGTGATCTCCTGACGTGTCTTCGTCGTCATTTGAGGCTGAGTCATATGACCATCTACTAAAGCCGGCTGACCTTACCACCTGGAAGCCACTGTGGTATTTCAATTACTACCGTATAGCGCTTGGCTGTATTTTTGTATTGATGGCACTTTATGGCGATGAATTGAAATTACGTGGTGATGTAAACAGTCCACTTCTTTTTACTGTTAGCCTGTTTTATCTTTTAGTCGGTATTATTGCTGTCTTTAGTGTATTAAAACGTTGGCCTGACTTTACGGGTCAAGTGTATACATTAACTGTTATTGATATTCTTTTTATCACATTCATCATGCATGCTGCCGGTGGGGCTGGAAGTGGTTGGGGGGTGTTGCTTGTGGTCGCTATGGCGGGCAGTAGTCTGATTATGAGTCTGCGGGCTGTTCTGTTTTTTGCTCTATTCGCCAGTATGATCGTATTAGGTGAGCAGTTTTATACTCAAACTTTGATCTTTCAGCCGAACACGAGTCTTGCGCAGTCGGGAATGCTTGCTCTTGTTATCCTGGTAGTCTCTTTATCGATACACCTTCTTGCCAATAAATTACGTGAGAGTGAAGCGCTGGCGGCGGAGCGAGGCAGTGATCTTGCTAACATGGTTCAATTGACCCGGTATGTAATTAAGCAGATGCAAACGGGAATTGTTGTGTTGAACCGCCTGGATCAGGTGCATTTGGTCAACGAGTCTGCACGTCATCAATTGGGTTTGAAAGGTGACGTGGAAGGGGTTGCGCTGATTGCGGTATGCAGCGAACTTTCATCCAGATTGAGTGCGTGGAAAACAGGTAGGCCTAGTGCGAAAAGTACATTTCGTGCCAGTGAAATGTCCATTGATTTGTTGCCACATTTTGCTCGTTTGGGTACAGATCATAAGATCTCGGGAACGCTGATTTTTCTTGAGGATATCGCTGCAATGGCGCAGCAGGCGCAGCAACTTAAATTGGCATCACTTGGGCAGTTGACCGCAAGTATCGCACATGAAATTCGTAACCCGCTGGGAGCGATCAGTCATGCCGGGCAGTTGTTGGCAGAGGCACCTGATTTGTCGCAAAGTGATTTGCGGTTGACTGAAATTATTCGCAAGCATGCATTACGAGTCAATACAATTGTTGAAAATATTTTGCAATTGAGCCGAAGTGGCCAGTCTCAACCCGTGCAAATTAATTTGCGCGACTGGTTGGTGCAGTTTGTTGATGAGTTTTGTTCAGATCAGCATCTTGATCGCACACAGGATATAGCCACAACTTTTGAGTTAAAAACTATTATTGTTCATTTTGATACAACACAGTTATATCAGGTGGTGTGGAATATTTGCCATAACGGCTTACGCTATAGCCAGCCTGGCGAAGGTGCGGCAAAATTAGAGTTACGAGTAGGTTTTACCAGAAAGTCACATAGAGCTTATTTGGATATTATCGATTTTGGACCAGGCATTAGTACAGAAGAAATAGAGCGTGTATTTGAGCCTTTTTTTACTAAAGAAACTGAAGGAACAGGTCTGGGGTTATATATTGCTCGAGGCTTGTGTGAAGCAAATCAGGCACGATTAAATTATTTGCCTGCTATAAATGGTGGAAGTTGCTTTCGTATTACTTTCGCAGATACTAGAAGAGTGCTTCCAGGAATATAAGGAGATAATCTATGAAGCAATCCGTTGTACTCATTGTTGACGATGAACCCGATATTCTTGAACTATTGGCTTTAACTCTTGAACGTATGGGTATTTTATGTCACCCGGCAAAAAACCTCACTGATGCGAAGTGCTTACTTAAAAAACATACGTTTAATTTATGTTTGACTGATATGCGTTTACCCGATGGGAATGGTATTGATTTAGTAAAGCATATACAAAAATACTTTTCTGATTTGCCAGTAGCAGTGATTACTGCACATGGCAGTATGGTCTCTGCGGTTGAAGCACTTAAAGCGGGTGCCTTTGACTTTGTTTCAAAGCCTGTTGATTTACAGGTTCTACGTAATCTTGTGCAAACGGCACTCAAGCTTTCTCTAGTGCCTGCAGAGAAAACAGTGGCTGTGGGTGAAAAACCGACTCTTGAGTTGCTGGGGGCATCAGCTGTTATCCAGTCAACTCGGTCAATGATTGATAAATTAGCACGTAGCCAGGCTCCTGTTTATATCAGCGGTGAATCTGGTTCAGGTAAAGAGCTGGCGGCACGCTTGATTCATGAAAAAAGTGCGCGTCGTGACTTCTCTTTTGTTCCGGTGAATTGTGGTGCAATTCCACAGGAGTTGATGGAGAGTGAGTTTTTTGGGCATAAAAAAGGAAGCTTTACGGGAGCTGTCTCAGATAAAGAGGGGTTATTTCAGGCCGCTAGTGGCGGCACTCTATTTTTGGATGAAGTGGCAGATTTGCCGCTGCAAATGCAGGTGAAACTACTCAGGGCTATTCAGGAAAAGGCCGTTCGCCCTGTAGGCGAACAAAAGGAACAAGCCGTTGACGTGCGTATTTTATGTGCAACGCATAAAAATTTATCGAAATTAGTAGAAGATGATTGTTTTCGGCAAGATCTGTTTTATCGCATTAATGTGATTGAGCTGCATATGCCAAGTTTAAGGGAGCGCCCTGAAGATATTCCGTTACTGGTTGATTACTTTCTGACCCGATTGGCCGAAGCAGTGAATGAAGTACCACCAGTACTATCTGAAAAAGCTTTGGCGGCATTAAAAAGTTACATTTTTCCAGGTAATGTTCGAGAGCTGGAGAACATTCTCGAACGTGCAATGACCCTTTCGGAAGGGGAAAAAATTGAGCTTGAAGATCTGCAGCTTCCTGAGCTTGAGGCGGTCGTTTCAGACCGTCACTCAGACAAGACGGAGCAAAAAATAGCAACGGGTAATTTAGATTCAATGGTATACTCTGTGGAAAAAGAGACCATTATAAAAGCATTAGAGCAGGCGCGTTATAATAAAACCGCTGCGGCCAGGATATTGGGCATCAGTTTTGGTGCGTTACGTTATCGTTTAAAAAAATTAGACCTTGCGTAAATAAAGGATTTTATAAGCATGTTAGAATTCATAATCTATGGCGCAAATGTTTTAAGTATATAGCGCTGCCTGTTTAATCGTGTAGAGCATAAAAATGAAAGTCGATTACAAACGTATTTCTGTGATTTTTCATGATTTCCTTATGGTGTCATTAGCGTGGGCAGCGGCTTACCTGACTCGTTATCAGTATTCTCTGGGTGATGCAGAAATTCAAAGTATGTTACAGCTATTGCCTGTAGTATTGGTTGTACAAGGTATTGTGTTGTGGAGAGTCGGGCTATATCGTGGGGTATGGCGTTTTAGCAGTGTACCTGATGTGTGGCATATTATTCGCAGTGTTGCTATTGGTACTTTGGCGATTAGTCTTGTGTTGTTTCTGTTTACTCGTCTGGAAGGTGTGCCTCGTTCCGTATTGGCATTTTATGCAGTCTATTTGACTCTTTTTCTTGGAGTTCCCCGTTTAATCTATCGTATCTACCGTGATCAAAAATTGCAGTGGAGCAATATTTCACAGCGTAAACGAGTGCTGGTTTTAGGTGCAGGTCGAGCTGGAGAGATGTTGGTGCGCGAAATGCGGCGTGATGATGGTTATTTGCCTGTTGGTTTTTTAGATGATAATAGTCGCCTTAAAGGTGCCAGTGTGCATGGCACCCAGGTGATGGGGTGTGTGAATCACTTGCCAGAAATTGTAAATTCATTATCAATCGACTTGGTGATGATTGCGATGCCAACAGCAACAAACAGT
>DRLZ01000076.1 GCA_011322755.1 Crenotrichaceae bacterium | reverse complement strand
TTCGCCAAAGGCACACTCTCTGGATTTTCTAGAATAGAAACTCAGACAATATCACAACGATGCTTCACTTAATTTATTTTCCAAAAAAAGACCAATACCTAACAATCAATTCAATAATATCAACGACTTTCAAGATATGAAAACCTCAGCATTTTCTCAGTTCTATCATCTATCACTCATCGATGATGAGGCTCATTTTACATGGTAATGACTGAATTCTGACTGACATCAAATTTTAATCACTGATATTTACCACTTTCTGCTAAAATCGAACACATACCATACGTATAGAGATTAGAACTTCTGAATCCGGAAGATCTGATTTTACAGCAAGATAACTATAAATCAGGATATTTCCTCTTATGCCGCAATTTACTAGCTGGGCTAGCACTGAGTCAATAAACGATGAGTTTATTAACCAGATGATTGCATCACTTGATAAAACACAGTTAAAACACAATCACCGGGTCGGTCTTTTTAATTCAGGAAAACCCCCGTTTTCTGCAAACAATATGCTTGTATCTCTGAGTGGACATTGCAAGTGGCTGGATACCAACTTGCAGAAACAAGCCCAGCAAACAGGAAATGAAACCGTCCTGCTTGATTGCTGGCTACGCTACGGCACTGATGTTTTAAAATATATAATCGGACCATGCAGTATTGCAATTGCCAACCTTGAAACATCAGAACTTTTTGTGAGTACAGATCGTGTAGGAATTAACAATTTCTATTTTGCACAACCAACAGACGACAGCATCATCATCGCCGACACCATAAAACCGATAATTTGTCACCCGGATATTGACAACAATCTCTCGCCTCAAGCTGTCTATAATTATGTCTATTTCCATATGGTTCCTGGCCCAGACACAATTTATAAGAACATCAGCAAATTAGCTCCGGCACATTATCTTCACTTCAAAAATGGCAGAACAGAAATCAAACAATACTGGATACCCGAATTCAATGAACACACTGCAGTGTCAATGGATACCATGGGAGAACAGCTTAGAGAAATTATTCGTGATGTCGTATCCGATCGCATCAGCAATGCCGGCACACGTAATGTTGGCAGTTTTTTAAGCGGCGGTCTGGATAGTTCAACTGTGTCCGGCTTTATGGCACAGGTCTCCCCGACTACACGCTCGAGTTACACCATCGGTTTTGATGCCGAAGGTTATGATGAAGTTGAATATGCACGTATTGCATCAAAACACTTTGGTCTCAAAGGGATGGAATATTATCTAACCCCTGAAGATATTCTTGAGGCAGTCCCCCGGATTGCAGAGCTTTATGATGAGCCTTTTGGTAATTCATCAGTCATACCAACTTATTATTGTGCAAAATTTGCAAAAGAGAACGGGGAAAATATTTTGCTGGCGGGTGACGGTGGTGATGAACTGTTTGCTGGCAATGACCGTTATGCCAAACAGCAGGTTTTTGAAATTTATAACTGGCTACCCGGAATTGCTAAAAAAACACTTCATTCTACTCTTGGGAATTCTGAAACGGTTGAGAAAATACTCCCTCTGCGCAAACTGAAAAGCTATATTGATCAAGCCAGTGTACCTTTACCTGACCGTTTGCAAACCTATAATTTTCTCTATCGGCACGATCCCGAAGAAATTTTTTCTAGTGATTTTTTTGCACAAATTGATAATACGTATCCGCTGGATATCCAGCGTTACTGGTATCAGCAGCCACAATCTGCCACGGCTGTGAATAAAATGCTTTATCTGGACTGGCATTTTACCCTGGCATGGAATGATTTACGCAAAGTCACCCGTGTGTGCGATTACGCAGGGATTGAAGTTGAATACCCGATGCTGGATGAACAATTAATTGATTTCTCATGTCGTATACCAAGCAACTGGAAACTAAACAAACTGAAACTACGTTATTTTTACAAGCAAGCCATGCAAGGCTTTCTACCAGATGCGATTCTGAAAAAACCTAAACAGGGGTTCGGACTGCCATTTGGAATCTGGGCAAAAAACCATAAGGGACTAAAAGAACTCATCCATGACAATGTAGAAAGTTTAAAAAAGCGCGGTTTCATTAATCCGGCCTTTCTTGATAAGGCACTGGACATGCATGATCACCATCATGCTGACTATTATGGTGAACTACTGTGGGTATTGATGATGCTCGAGTTATGGCTCAGCTGTCACCAAATCAAAACAGGTGACTTATAACTTCCAGTATTCAGCAACAAACATCTGTTTGCAACGCTCTCCAGTCCAGAACCCGCGTCATTCAGCTATCCTTGCACAATACAGCATGCGATTATGGTTCATTTGGCGGTACATAACCTTCAGGGACATCTGCCCCATCTCCAAATAAAAACTTGTTACGTTCTTGCTCCAGCATCTTCTTTGCTTGTGGCTCGAAAGGAGTCAAACGGTTCTCATTAATGACCATTGTTTGGTGATCCAGCCATTCCTGCCATGCCTCACTCGAGATTTTCTCGTAAATCTCCTGTCCCTTCTCTCCGGGAAAGGGTGGCTCGTCGAGTCCCTCAGCTTTTTTCCCTAATTTTACGCAATCTATTATTCGCGCCATTCAATGAACTCCATAAAGTAACGTAAAAACAATCAAAACCATAACGTGTTAGAAAAAGACCAGAAACCGCTAACAACTTCCAAACAGAATTTGAATGTATAGGGTTCTTTAAACAAACCTGTATGTTAAAATCCACAAAGAGAGTCACCTCGCTATCATGGTTACATTGTTAGAGACAATCATCACCTTAATCAAATAAATGCGACATCATTGGAGGTAACACAATGAAGGAATTTAAAAAAAAGCTCAACCCGTTTTATATCATCATTATCCTAATGATTTTGTTTTCAGCCATGCATCTTTTTTCTTTACTTAGATCCTGACGATCAGATCAACAACAACTCAGTTCGTGCATTTTCTCAAAAGGTGACAATAAACTATTTACAAAGCCATTTTGGCTGATTAAGAGCTATGTCTATCACTAATGCACTCAACTCTTTCATCCAGAATGGCTTTTTACCCAAAACCGCGAGCAATAATTTCTCTAGACCATATAAACCAGACAAATCTCAGGCATTGTAACAATACTGAACCCTATTACTCATCTTGTGTTTGTTGAACTCCTGGCACTCCAGTTCTGATACCTCGAATACTCGGACCCATAAATTCAAGAACCTGTTCAGCATCATAGGCGTTCAAGTTATCATCTGGTTTTTGACCTTTGTACATAATCGCCTCTGCGCCTACTTCATACCATGAATAAGGACAGCAGTAATCATAATAATTAAAGCCAGAATAACCATAACCCCAGTTATTGTAATAGCCATAAAGACCATGTGAATAAGGAAAATACCGGTATCTACTCATTTGTTTTGTTGCTTTGTCATGTAAAATAAAATAGTCGTAACCGGCTGCGTCTGTTAACTCAGCCGCACGATAGATTAAAAAATTTTCGGTGGCTTCAGCTGTCATCGAACTATTTCCTATAAACGAGAGTGCGAAACGATTTTTTTCAATACGTCGCTCCTGATAACCAGCGCCATCACTATAGGGACGATACGGCGGCAAATTAGAAGCACAGCCAACCAGCAGTAACAGCCATAGCAAAAACAGCCCTGCGCTTTTTTTTTGACGTATTATTAATATTTGATACAAGCCCATGTATCCTCCCAAGCTTAAACAATTCCGAGAAAAACTCCCAATGATGTTTCTAGCTAGCCACTCATCAAGAAAAATCTTTGCAACAAGCTGTGATGAGCTGATTGTACTCATGTCTTCATGAATTAATGATTAATCGTGCCCAAGCGTTCTCTGCTTAAAATTTTTCTAATCGTTTCATCTCATCATGATTCAAATCATTGAGTATTAATCAAATGATCATTCAATACACAGAAATAGCCTCGATGCATCAGTCATTTTCAAAAATCGTAAAGATTTGAAAACAGACATGGACAGGATTAGACTGTACCCTCGGGAATAGAGTTTATGACCATCAATCAATTTACAGTGTGGTACGGAAAATAGAATATAAAAGCCAGGCATCAGGTATTACACGAGTCACTGGAATTAAGAAACGCTAATAAATCAGCATCAATGACTCGTAAATTCCTGCCAATCTGCTATCTTTATAATCAGCAATCTCCATTTGAGCTTCAACTTATCGACAGGCTTTGCGTAATGAAATTATCGTATTCAAGAAAAACACTTTCTGCACTCCTTATCAGTTTGACATCCCAGATGATCATGCTAACAGCACCAGTCGTGGAAGCTGGGATGCTCGGAGCTAATAACTACTGGGAATGTATTCTTGATGACATGCAAGGAGTAAAGAATGACGCTGCAGCAAACGCAGTGAGCATGGCGTGTCTTGCGAAGTTTCCTGATACATCAGAACCAACTGATGTGAGCACCCCCCTGTTCGGCGCACAAACACGCACAGAATGCTTTGCAAGTTATGGCAAAGAGGCAACCAGCTTCAGTGCATTACAGCAAATCAGAATGGCATGCCATTTCATCTATCCAGAAGAGGCAGATCATAGCGCGGGTGATTATCTTGATCCGATACTGGATCTGGCTGAATAACCATCATCTCTGAGGAAATAACTCACGCGTCCTAACCCACTTATATTGTATTTGTCAGGCAGGGTTACAGTCAGTATTATCTACCCATGACAACAAGCACTGTCAGACAGAAAACAACATTTGCACATTTGTTATACATCATCTTAACTGACGACTACAAGCCATCACTTACATCATCAAGCAACTCGATACGCTCCAGGGACATTTCAGGAATATTCACTCTTTCTGTAAATACATTCGATAGCTTACGTTGTAGTTCACGGGTTGCCTCACGTGCGTCTTGTCGATTTTCAATTACTTTTGGAGTGATTAAAACAATCAACTCAGTACGAGTTAAATCCTTTGTAGTAACACCAAACAATGGTCCGATAAGCGGGAGATCCTTAAGAATAGGAATTCCACCCACACCACCATTTCGTCTTTCCTGAATTAGTCCCCCAAGCACAATTGTGTCCCCATCCTGCACTGCTAATGTACTGGTGATTTTACGTTGTCTGATTGTTGGTGCATTTAGATTAGATGTCGTTGTACGCTCAGCAGAGTCTGATGTCTGTTCAATTTCCATGATTACTAGACCACCAGGGTTAACCCTAGGAGTCACCTTTAGCGTGACACCTGTGTCCTGATACTGAATCTGATTTGTAATGACTGTTCCTGCATTACTCGTACTATTGGTGTTTGTCGCCTGACTTGTTGGAATTGGAACACGATCACCAACATTGATAAATGCTTCCTGATTGTTTAGTACTAATAACGAAGGTGTTGAAATAACATTTAGATTGGTATTCGCAGCCATTGCATTCAATTTTGCATTAATCTGAAAACCATGAAAAATTCCATACGTCGTTAGAGCGTTGGCTACACCAGCAATGGAATCAAAATTTCCGATATCATTCCGATTACCAGTCGTACCAGGTTGTAATATCGGTGGTTCAAGCTCTGTTGGTGTTGGTGTTGGTGTTGGTGTTGGTGTTGGTGTTGGTGTTGGTGTTGGTGTCGGTGTCGGTGTCGGTGTCGGTGTTGGTGTCGGTGTCGGTGTTGCTGAGAGATTTGTACCCCAGCGACCACTCCATTCAACACCATACTTCAGATTGTTTCCCAACGTAACCTCAACAATCATAGCATCTACCAACACCTGCAATGGCACTACATCAAGCTGGC
This sequence comes from Crenotrichaceae bacterium, assembly GCA_011322755.1. GTDB lineage: Bacteria > Pseudomonadota > Gammaproteobacteria > Methylococcales > DRLZ01 > DRLZ01. The sequence goes on along the minus strand of DRLZ01000076.1, from coordinate 22,275 downwards.
GAATCACACCTTTGATCGCCTCATATTCGCTTGGTGTAGCTGTAATAATCAATGCATTATTCACTTCATCCGGTACAATACGTACATCGGTAATGTTTGCAGCATTCACCCGTCGACTGTTATTCCGACTACGCTTGTCCTTGCTGGTCACTTTCCCTGATTTTCTACCAGGTGCCAGAGACGATTTTGATGTTTTGGATTTTTTTCTGCCGCTAAATATATCGTTTAATGTATCAGCCAGTTCTGTAGCAACAACATTGGCGACCTTATAGACATATACGCCCTCTCCACCCAATCCATCGGGAGCCAGTTTATCCAGCCTGGTAACCCATGTCCGTGCCTGTTGTAGATATTTTGGCTGTGGTGTAATCACCAAAATTGCATTAAGCCGCTCAAGAGGTATCAAACGAAAAACCCCTGCTAACGGCCCTTCTGCGCCAACTCCCATGATCTGCTCAAGCTCAGCAAGAATGGTTTCTACTTCTGTATGGCGCAATGTGAACAACCCGGCGGACATGCCTTTCATCCAGTCCACATCAAAGATATGAATGGTTTCCATCAGGTTCTCGAGTTCTTCAGAAGTCCCTGCCAGCATCAGCAAGTTTCTCGCAGCATCGGCTCGAACCAAAGCTTTTGGATCCATGATCGGCTTCAGTATTTCCTGAACTTCTTTCACACCGATATATTGTAGCGGAACAATACGAACCTGATATCCAGTGGGTAATGACTGCCCTGGCTTTCCTAAGCCTGGTGCGTTAATTCCCCTGAGTGCGTTTGCTGCAGGTTCGATTTTATAAAGACCATCAGCTTCCACCAAAACAGCGTTATTCATTCGTAATAACATTTCAAGTGCCGGAAGCAACTCATCACGTGTCAGTGGCCGGCTGGTTTGCAAAGTGATCCGACCGCCTACACGCGGACTCAATACATAATTTTCATTCAACGTATCGCCAAGAATCACTTTTGTTACTTCACCAAGATCGGCATCGTCAAAATTTAAAGTATACTTACCGTTCGCGGGTGGCTTTTTACGTTTTTCAGTATGAAAATGAACCGTAGACCCAGTACCCTCCCATAACTCAGGCTCAATCGGCTTCATTGGAATCGTTTCATTCATTGAATTACCATAAAGATTCTTATTCTCAAGCTCACCAGCATTTTTTTGATCTTCAATGATAACTGACAACGGCTCCAATGGAATTTTTTCAGCACGATCAGGCCCCATATGTTCACATGCTGACAAAACAAGCATGGATTGGATTAATAAGGACTTGCCAGTAATCTTTTGTCCTTTGTTAATTCCGCTCATAATACGAGACAGTCTTACACGATTCATTTGGTTTTCTCCAATTCCACGAGGACAGATTGAATATTTTGTTCAATCCATGTCGACATGAATACTCTGGTTTGGGTTACCATCCTAGGTAAAAGTAATGATATTTTATATAAAGATTTCCACTTCTCAGTATGGCGATGAAGAAAACCCATTAGCAGCAATAACTTAAATTTCATGATATGAGTAATATTTATTTTAATACGTATGAACATTTCAGGAGAAAGCGCACAATTCATTATCTACGATCAATTCGATTCATCAACTGCTGTCGACGTGCTGATGTCGGTGGTTTCGTTTGTCTGTGTTGTTTACGCACCGGTATTGTAGCTGGCCTCATCACTCGGTTTGCACGCCCTGTTTTTGGCTTGTTTGATCGGTTTCTTGGTACACGTAACAGCAATTCTTCAGAAACCTCACCTTGTTTAAACACAACTCTGTCAGGGTACATCTCTGTCAACGTCCACTCGTTTATCTGCTCACCTTTATGTAAATGGTGATACTTGCGTGTTTTAATGTCTCTAATCAGTGCAACTTTGCCATCAGGTACTTCAATATAGCCGTTATATCTGGCTGTCAGTTCTGTCACAGGTTGATTAACCGAGCTTTCGTTAATATTGTTTTCTGCCTGATCTTCTGGAATCGGTTTTCTGGATTTATTAAACAAAGGACGCGTCATAATCTCCTCAAATCTGTCTTGCTCATCGATCTGCAGGTTATCTTCGGGAGGATCAGCAAGTACGAGTGTACTCTCTACCGGTTGTTCAAATTGACGCCTGATGAACTGCTCATTTCTGGAACTAAAATACCATAGCACAACTAATGCTGCCGCAATCAAGCAACATAAAAACCCAAGCAGTAGGGGTAATCGATAATGTTTCGACAAGACAGCCATTTATTCTTCTTTGTGTTGCATATAGCCCGACACTTCCAGGGTAATTGTTAATTTATCTGTTGCCACACGCTTACGTAGTTTACGATTATATTTCCCTTTCGAGGATCGTATCCTTAAACTGTCAACAATCAAAATGGGGCGTGTTGACTCTATTTTATAGAGAATATCCTTGAGTGCAGCAATCGTTGCTGTGAGCTGAACACGAATTCCAACCTGGGCAAACTGCCCTTCATTTTTTGCAGAAATCACTTGGGTGCTGGTGACTACCCCACCGACTTGATTAATAGTGTCTTTAACTAATTGCTGTAAATCTGCAGAAGCGAGCGCATATGATTGGTCTTTGAAAAACTGGTTATTTTGATTTTGCTTTGCCTTAAGAGCATCAAGTTTTTCACTTACCTGTGTTTTGCCGGCAGCAACTTGCTTGTAGCGTTGCAGCCGCTTAGTCAAATTGTTAATTCTCTCTTCATTCTGATGACTTTGCTCAATGAGAGGCCAGATAATCGTCACCATCAGTACCAAAATGACTAGAATTAACAGGCTCATCGCTAACCAGCGACGTTGTGAGTTATTCAGGCTTTCGATCAAAAACGCCTCCATTCAAAACGTCAATTGCAAGTTGAAACCGGTCGGTATTTGATGCAGAGTTGCGTGTTACCGGTGAAACAAAACGTGTATTCTCAAACAGTGGCGATGCCTCAATCAAAGCGATGAGACTGGATGCATCTGTCGACTCTCCACGAATTTGCAAATTTGCATTTTTATACTGCAGATAAGTCAACCACGTACCATCAGGCATCCGTTGAGTTAAATCCTTCAACACATAGACTAAAACTGGTTCTGTGCGTTTTTTTTCCAATAAAAAATTAGTTTCACGAAGTTGCGTTTCAACATTTTTTTGCAAACTCTGTACCTCATTTGCCTCCTTGCTAACCGTGCTGAGTGCTTGCTCCAGATCTGTAATTATTCTTTGCTCAGACCAGAGCGGTACTAGCAACAGCCCTAATAACAGGAGTAATAACAGCAATCCTATAGTAAAACTGATTATTTTAGGAAGTGAACTTCTGGAAGGTCTCAGCTCATCAGGCAACAGGTTCAACATCTGCAATGCATTATTCTGGTCGCTTAACCTGGCAACTGTTGGGTGCAGTCCACAGGCAATTAAATCTTCACACAAATCATCCAGTTTTTGTTTGGGAATAACAGCCAGACGCGCAGTGAGCTGTCCGGCATCAGCATCTTTACCCGTTATCTGGACGTCGTGATAGACTTGCTCAGCGGTGAATGGTGTATAACGATCAAGCTCATATGCAACAACTTGATGCAGATTTTTTCGTGCTGCCAATGGCAACTGTATTTCACGGGACAGTACTTGGGATGGTTTTAGCTCTAATATGACTTCAGCTGATGAAAGCTGCGGATGATTTCGCATTAACGTGCTGACAGCTGCTTCATTATCTTCATCATTTGGTAGTTCGGCCAAGAGTTTAACGCCTTTCGCGTTAATGAGATACAAGCTAATGGCCGTCTGGTCTTTTTTTACAACAAGATGCTCGGTTGCCTGACCCAGCAGCTTTTTTAACCCATCCGGTACAAATGTATATAGCTCTTCACCCCACCAGGAAAAAAAAGAACGTAGCGGATTTATCACGAGCAAGTCCAGGTTCAAATTAGACTTCCTTTATTCGTTTGATAGCAGTTTGTGGGTTTCACGAAGCTCTCCCTTGCTCATCATTCACATTTCGTTTGTGCCGAACTCTTTGCCCAAACAGTTTTTTCCAACTTAACGTTGAAAATGGACCACGTGCTTTCCCGGTCGAGGTTTGTATTGTCGTAAATACAGTTGCCATTGCCCCTGTTGTTAAAATACCTTGTGACTCAATAGAGTATACGTTGTCAGTTTGTTGTTCGAATGGAATTTCCGATGTCACCGGAAAGGCAGGAGCCGGCAGATTATCTTCCGCTGCTTTTCTTCGATCAGCCAGATAGGAATCAATTGTTTCAGGCTCAACTCCGGGTATCGCTAATAATACTTCTCGACTTGCTTTAGTTGGATCAATCCCTGCTTTGTCATTATATATTGTTACCAAGCGTTCCAACTCAGAAAAAACTACCGGGTTAATGCCAAGAACAAGCTGTAATTCTTCAATCGTCTGGAAGGAATCGTTACGTGGCTGATATGGTAATCCTTCACTTTCGTACTCACTTTTTTCAGCTCCGTGTAATCTAGCAAACTCATCGTTATCACGCCAATCCAGAATTGCATCGACAATTTCATCAGCTTGTTCTTCTTCTAACCCTGTGCTCTCAAGTAATCCTTTCAATAAAGGAGATTCTGCTTTATTGATATTGATTTTCCCGGTTTCTTCAATAATTTTAACTTTGAATTCTCCACCACCATATTGACGCTGATATTCTGTGCCATCTCCTCTCCAGCGTTTTTGCTGATCATTGACCAGCAGCATCATCTGCGCATACTGAATTCCTGACTCAGCAAGCGCCAGCGCTTGTGCCTGATCGCGTATGTTGCGTGCCAGATCCAGCTCTCTACGCATACTCAAGGTGTAGCTGCCCGCCATGATTGTCAACAAAGCTGTTAATGCAAGAACCAAAACCATCGCGACACCTGCTTGTTGTGAATCAATTCGAGACATTGGTATTTCAGGCGCCTATACAGTTAGTTAAGTGTGGTTATACATCCACAGTGTGATCCAGCCATCAAAGTCTATCTGCCAATAACTCAATTCTTCGTCTCTAACGTAAATTTACTGATCTGTATATACCACACCGGTAGCCGCCTGTTAGGAAACAGATACAGCAGAGTATTAGCGGAAAGCTCAAACTTTTACTATGATACGGCACAGAGATTATCATTCACTATCGCAAATACATGAGCTGATAGAGCAATTGTTATTCAGTGAACTTGAGCTGCCGCTAGTCAAGCAAACTAATGTTTCTCCCCTATTGCTCTATGTTTCAATCAACGATAATGCAAGCTTACACTTTTTCACTTGGTTTTTATTCCCAGCTGTTTATATCTTGAGCTTCACCGTTACCACCTTGACGGTTATCCAAACCGTAAGAATATAAATCAAAGTTGCCGTGCTCACCAGGGGAACGGTAGTGGTATTCATTATTCCAAGGGTCTTTAGGTACATTATTTTTACTAAGATAGGGACCATTCCATGCGTTTGACCCACCGGGATTGTTCACCAGTGCAGCTAAGCCCTGATCAGATGATGGGTAACTGCCGACATCAAGCCTGTACATATCAAGTGCTTGTGAAATATCTCCAATTTGTACTTTTGCAGTTTTTGATTTTGCACCTCCCAGGTGCTTCATCACTTGAGGACCAACTAACCCAGCAAGCAAACCAATAATTGCCAGCACAACGAGTAATTCAATTAGGGTAAAACCTGACTCAGTTGTTTTATTATCTGCTACTTGTCTACATTTGGTAGAATTCATTGTAAACAACTCCACTTAAATAATTTTATGTTCGAAAAAGAAATATCCATGATATCTGAATACTTGCAGACAACGATTCACCGTATAAAAATCTCATCGCTGTATCCTACCAATACTACACTGTTTTGATTATTCTGAGGCAATCAATCATGTAAAAGGTTCCCACTTCTGTTTTCGTCTAAAATGATCTTTAGAACGCCATTTCTAATGCATGAAATGATTCTTAACCCTACCAGTGGTCTGCTTTATAATAAAAGCACAGTTACCTCACACGCCAGAATATTTATTAACCTATTAAATTAGGTTTTACTTGTAACTTAATGAAAGACAAAGATAACCATTTCCATTTTCTCACCCTTTGTCTTATACGAATCGGGGATTCTACACTACATACAGTCGATACACAAAAATGTTAATCCAGATAAAGAAGGACTACAAAGCAAGCAAACATCAATTTAAATACAACACAACAACTTTATGTTCATTCACGTACTGTTGAAAACAGTACTCATTATCTTCTCCCATACCTGATGAACATCAATTCCAGCCATTGAATCCTGGTTTGGTCTCGCTTGATTCATGGTGATACATGACTGATGCTGACCACGGGTTCCAATCAGTTCAGGTTCTGTACTCAAGTAAAGAGTCACTGCGGGCACACCTATCGCTGCAGCCAGATGCGCCAAACCGGTATCAACGCCAACAACAACTGTTGACCGCTGAAATAGCTGTGCAATCGCGCTCAAATTCATCATTGGCATCACTCGGCAATAATCAACTTTATCTGCAATCAGCTGTGCTCGTTGTTGCTCAACTTCATTTCCCCATAATAGCTTGATATTATAACCTTCATTACCTACCTTCACAGCTAGATCGATCCAATATTGTATCGGCCATAATTTTTCAGCCCTGGACGCTGAATGGACAAAAACAATACTTCGTTCAGTACTGTTTCCACCATTCCATTGAAAAAGCTTGAGTCCATAATCCAGATCAGCATCAGGTACCGAATAGTTCAATGACAAACCAAACAGTTGACGAATACGCTGTATTGCATGCAGATTTTTTGTGATTTCGTATCTCCGCTGATAGGCTAATGCAGAAAGCGGTTCTCGACAAGACGAATAATTCAGGCCACAACGGTCACCATGCGCCAAACGGGTGATTAAAGCACTCTTGACTAACCCTTGGACATCAATAACATAATCGTACTCATTGGAACGCATATCGCCAAAGAACTGCTTCAATTCCTGCCAGTGGCGTCTTGACAAAACGTTCTTTCTCCAACGCCTGATGGCGACGGGTATGACTGTTTGGACAGCACGATGCCATTCAGGAATTTCCGCAAATGCTTCTTCTACTACCCAGTCAAAAGTAACATCTGGCAATTGTTTTGCTGCATCTGTCAGCGCTGGTAAAGCATGAATCACATCACCCATTGATGACGTTTTCACAACTAATACGCGCATAGCCTATCAATCTGTTCGATTACAAATTCTGGTTGCATCTGCGTGAGACAGTTTCGATGTCCATAGCGACACTCACGTTGAAAACAGGGTGAACACAGTAATGACAATGACAGGGAAAGCACATGATCTCCAAGTGGTGGAGTTGCTACTGGGTTAGATGATCCATACAATGCAACTAAGGGTTTTTCTAGAGCTGCAGCGATATGCATCAAGCCTGAATCATTGCTGACAGCAATCGATGATAGTGACATTAAGTCAATTGCTTCCTGTATCGTCGTTTGCCCTGAAAAATCTGTACACTCAACATCCGCCATCGTCCTGATCTCTCTGCAAACAGATTGGTCGTTGACCGAACCAAACAACCAGATCGCCCATCCACACGAAGCATAGTGCCGGATAATACTTGCATAGTGACTACCAGGCCACTGTTTTGCAGACCCGAACTCTGCTCCCGGGCAAATCGCCATAACCGGAGATTGATGCTCACCAGCACAAAATTGCTGTCGCAACTGTTGTGCATTATCCGGGTTCGCTTGTAACCTGGGCGCACTGATTGCTATCGTGCTTGTCGCCTGCTCTGCTCCCAGAGCAACAAACCGGTCAACTGTACGTTTCAGACTTTGTTTGTCCAGCTTGCGCGCATCGTTCAGCAATCCCCAGCGGCATTCGCCAATATAGCCCGTACGCCAAGGAATTTCTGCAAAAAAGGGAATTAATGCTGACTTCCACGAACTCGGCAACACAATGGCACGCGTGTAACCACGCTTTCGTAAGTTTCGCCCGATCTGATAACGTTGCTTTAGAGCAAACACCCCATGTCCGATTGGCAGCTCAATACCAGCATCCACATCAGGCATTTTATCCACAACGGCAAGCGCCCAGGGAGGGGCGAGAACATCAATCTGGCAGTGCTGATCCAGTGTTTTTAAATAAAACACCAAACTTTGTGTCATTACCATATCGCCGACCCATGATGGCCCGACAATCAAGACACGTTGAGCTGACATAAATTGTTCTGTTCAACTTATACAATCGTTAATTAAAACCCTGTCGTTCGCTACGAAACAAATGACAGCCATTTTGTATAATTGTCTGCACGACCATGTACGACATCGAAATACAGTGTTTGCAGCTGCTCAGTGATCGGTCCTCTTTTGCCATCACCAATCACTCTGCCATCAAGCATTCTGATTGGTGTAACTTCTGCTGCAGTTCCGGTGAAAAATGCCTCATCTGCAATATAAACCTCATCACGCGTGATGCGTTTTTCAACCACTGTTAACTTTAGGTCGTGTGCCAGTTGTATCACTGTATCGCGGGTAATTCCTTCCAGGGCAGATGTTAAATCAGGCGTGTATAACACACCATTGCGAACAATAAAAATATTCTCACCGCTACCTTCAGCAACATAACCTTCATGATCGAGCAATAGCGCTTCGTCACACCCACATTCCAACGCCTCCTGCAGCGCCAGAATAGAGTTAATGTAATTTCCATTTGCCTTGGCTTTGCACATAACACTATTGACATGATTGCGGATATAGGAAGATGTGCGAATCTGAATACCATTTGTCATGTTGTCTTCGCCCAGATAACTGCCCCACTCCCATGCGGCGATCATTACATGGGTTTTTAGATTATCAGCACGCAGACCCATCCCTTCAGAACCGTAAAAACACATGGGTCTCAAATATGCGCTGGAAAGGTTGTTTCGGGATACGGCCTCCAGTTGCGCCTGATTAAGTGTCTCTTTATCAAACCCTATTTTCATTCTGAGTATATGTGCAGAACGAAATAATCGATCTGTATGCTCCTGTAAACGAAAAATTGCTGTGCCTTGCTCACACTGATAAGCGCGCACACCTTCAAAGACCCCTGCTCCATAGTGTAATGTATGTGTCAGCACATGAACCTTTGCATCCCGCCAGGGAAGCCATTCTCCATCAAGCCAGATGCTGCCATCACGGTCATCCATTGACATGTTTATTCTCCAGTGTGGTTAATAGACGTTGATAACAACGTCTTGTTCAATAGAAATTGTGTTATCAACTATCGAGTAAAAAAATCAGCAGGGAAAGAACATTTCACAGCAAATACACCCAAACAGTGCCCTTGCTTGATGAGATAATCAATATCTTGTCTGCTGTTAAAATTATAACTGACTGTGCAATCAGCTTGAAACATCGAATCCGGTTTTTAATTTTCTTAACATCATTTGCGCCTGTGATTTTTCATTAAAATCAGAGTCAGATTCAAGCAAATGTTGCAATACATTTATCGCTTGTTCAATCTTGTTATTGCGATACAATGCCTGGGAAAAATGATAGTGTATCGCTGTGTGATCTGGGTATATCTTCGCTGCTTTCTCTAATACTCTCAGTGCTTTCACCTTATTACCCTGTGCTAATAAAACCACTCCTAAAGTGTCAAGTACTGGCGCGTTACCGGGTTCAAGTTCAGCCGCTCTCTCAATATACCGCAATGCTTTAGTCGGGTTTTCATTTCTCAACAACCATGCAAGGTTGTTGAGTGCAACAACATTGTCCGGCTCAAACTGCAAAACCCGTCTAAAGCGGGCGCTTGCATCTCCATCCAAGCCCATGTACTGATAAAACATAGCAAGCTGGAATTGTGCTTTGATATCATCCGGTTTTTTTACAATCCATTGGTGCAGTGTAGCAACGGCATTTTCACGTTTACCTGCCTGCCATTGAGCTTGTGCTAATCCAACGGCATTCGCAGATGTTGGTAACATTGAAAATACCTCACTATACAGCCTTATCGCATTTTTCAGGTCTCCTGTAACAAGAGCCATCCATGCGTTAACTGCAACCACGCGAGGATCTTCAGATGCTCGCGACATTAACTTTTGCAAAGCGTTGCGTGCTTGCTGTAACTGTTTCTTTTCAGCAAGCATTTTGATCTGGATAATTTGAGCCGGAATGTGCTCAGGTGCTAATGAAAGGGTCTGCTTTATTTCATCCTGGCTTTTGTGTTGATCGCGATCTGCAATTGCCGCTCTTGCCAATAACCAATGTGCATCAGCAGAATCGGGAAAATGATTAACCAGGATTTGTGCCTCATGTTTGGCTTTGCCGGTATGGCCACTTGCCAATAAACTTTCTGCCGAATAAGTCAGCAAACGTTGATCATTTGGATAGAGATTAACCACTGGTTCCAATAATTCTCTCACTGAATCCACCCGGCCACTATGTAAATAATATTTAGCTAACATTAACCGAGGTCCCAGGGCACCTGGCTGCTGAGAAATCAAATCCAGTAATTTCTGTTCTGCAGTGACAGCATTTCCTTGTTTTAAATTCAGCTCTGCTAGTCTTAAATGAGTTGGGATATGTTGTGGATGATACTTTAATACATTGTGATAGAGTTGAATTACATCCTGCAAGCGACCTTGTAGACGTATAATTCTGGCGAGATTATGAGATGCAGCAGGATCACCAGGTGACTGTTCTATCGCTAGTCTAAAAAATTCACTGGCTTGCTTCAAATCTCCTTTCTGCATATACAGCACGCCTTGCAGGTTTGCCAATGCTGCTGTGTTTTCAGTATTAACCTGCATTTTGTCAATCAAGGCCTGTGCCTTATCATATTGTTTTGACTCCAGATACGCGAGTACAGAAGCCTGCCCCGCTTCCAGTAAATCAGGCGCAATATTGATCGCAACTGCCAATTCATCCTGTCCACTATGCGTATCTCCAGAAGCCATCAATTTCAAACCAAGCTCTGCATGTGCATAAGCTGATTCAGGGTAACGTTCTGATAACTGTTTAAAATAGTGGATACTGTTAGAGATATTTCCCAATGCAAATTCAATCTGTCCTAACAGATACACAATTGAAGAATCGACACTACCACCTTGTATAATCGGCTGTAATGTCATTTTCGAAGACTCCAGGTGACCTCCTTTATACTGTGCCAGACTCAATAAATGTCGACCATTGACCGATTCAGGTTGCCGCGCAACGTATGCTGAGAGTTGAGTGATTGCAGAACCATATTGTTTCTGCTGAAAAAACGACAATCCTGAAAAATAGTAAGCTGGAGTCAATTCAGAATTCACTGATAACGCATCAGACAATGCGGATTGCGCATCTTTCCAATGCTGCTGTTTCACTGCTAAAAGCCCTTTGAGGTATGCAGTCATGTGATAACCAGGAACGCTTTTTTCAAGTTCTGAAAGATCACTGACAGCGCATTCAATGTTGTCCATTCTTAAACAAACCAAACCATGTTTGGCTCGATATGGATAGCTGTTATCTTTCTCAAACCCTGCAGCCTTGACATAACTGTCTGCAGCTTTTTCATATTGACTGCTTCGGACGAGAATATCGCCTTGCAAACCCCATAATTCGGCATCTTGTGGATGCTTGTCAAGTAGTCGTCTGACAACTTGCAGAGCGTGATCGTATTCATGCCTGGATGCATATAACATTGCGATACCACGATAAGCAAGCCGGTTGTCTGCATTCAATGCAATTGATTGCTTATACAAACGATCAGCCGCAATCTGATCGTTTAATTCTGCAGCAGCAAAACCCTGGTAAGCATAGATATCTGACTGCTTGCTCTGATCCAGGCTTTGAGGCACGTTAAGCGCTTGTAATTTGCGATATTTACGTTGTTGAAAAAGTGCTTGAGCTTGCAGAGGGACTAGCAAGACTTGATTTGCACCCAGCTTCACTGCTTTGCTTAGTTGAATTTCGGCATCACTACCCTTACCGAGTTTTAAATAGATTTTAGCCGCGAATTGACGCACTTGAGGATTTGATGGATCCTGTTGAATTGCATTTTTGATCTCAATTAAACTCGCCGTATATTCACCAGCTCGGAAATATGACTGGCTGGCAAGTAAATATTGCTCTGCAGTTTTGTTGAAGACGTTACAACCGGAGAAAAGAAATATAATCGACACGACAAGTTGTATGCTTGATAAACGCGTAGCCCTCATCACTCTGTGATTCCCCTGCAATGAATGCACTTAACTGATCCAACAATAGTACGCTCATTGATGTAAAAAAACCCTGAATCAGAATGCTTTTCAGGCAGAGACCAAAGAACGCAAACGCATTGGCAACAATTGACCATTCTATCTCAACTCAATGATTTGCATTTTCAAAGAAGGCGCGCTGGAGAAAAGTGAACTGGGATCATGTGTTCTTTACTCTCCGGCAACCGCTTGGTTAATTGGAAAATCCAGATAACTGTCAATAGCAAGGTCAGCAACAATTACACCGGGAATATGATAGGTTGGGAAAAAACTAACGACTACCTTTTTTCCAAATCATCACTTCAACTGTTTGAAGCATAATCAATAAGTCAAGGAATATACTGTAGTTTTTAAGATAATATAAATCATACTGATGCTTTTTTTGCGCATCCTCAACAGATGCTCCGTATGGATAGTTCAATTGTGCCCAGCCAGTCAACCCTGGCTTAACCTGATGACGCTCTTTGTAGTAAGGTATCACTTTCGCAAGCTCTTCTACAAACTCTGGGCGCTCTGGTCTTGGGCCAACAAGACTCATCTCACCATGAAAAACATTATACAACTGAGGCAATTCATCCAAACGATACTTTCTCAAGATACTCCCCAAACGGGTAACCCTGTCGTCATTTGCGGCTGCCCATTGAGCCTCACCATTTTCTTCAGCATCAGGTCGCATTGATCGAAACTTTAAAATTTCAAATTCACAGCCATCCTGACCGACACGATTCTGTCGATAAAGTATTGAACCTTTTCCACGACTCTCGATGGAGATGGCAAGCGCGATAAACACCATGATCGGAAAAAAAAGCATGAGCACAACAACACTCGCAAATAAATCAATCATCCGCTTGATCGTACGCACAAAACCATCGACACAAAAACCATCCGAAAAATAGAGCCAGCTGGGTCTCAGCATATCAATACGAATTTCGCCACTGTGTTTTTCAAAGAAAGTCAGAAAATCAATGATTCGAAACCCTGCCATTTTACAGTTAAAAAGATCATCAACAGGTATTTGGGAACGTTCCTCATCAAGTGCAATCACTAACTCATCAATATCAAGATTCAGCGCTATTTTATGCAGCGGTCGATTTAACTGAATAATACGATGATCAGCGATTTTTTGAGTTTCGCTTGTGTTTGAGATAAAACCGAGGACACGATAACCGGAATGCTTGTGGGCATTGCTATATTCTTCAATTTGACTTGCCTTCTCACCGGCACCAAGCACCAGTACACGTTGTTGTATCGCTTCCGAATCAACGTAACGGTTAAATAGAATACGGACAACAGTAACCCCTACAGCAGAATAGAATACAGCACCCAGAAGGACGCCTCGCCCAAGAAAAAGCTCTGGCAAGCTGTAGAAAACCACTGCCATGACCAAGCTGGCGATACTAAAAACCATCACCATACGCAACACTTGTGCTGCATAATCCTGACTCAGTGCACGCTGGTACAAACCAAGCGAAGCGGCTGATGTGAGCATTGCAAACGCATAAATCGGCGACATCACTTTAAGTGCAAGCATGTACTCATCCCAACCGACAGTAATACCAAGTCTGAACCAGTATGCCACCGGTATCGCGGATAGATACACAATGCCCTCTAGCAAAATGAGAATCAGATAAGCGCTGGAAATATAATGCCGAAATATTCGAATCATTGAAATTGTTGTCTTGGAAATAAGTTTTTCGGAGAAATAAAACTGTTCACGCGTGTGTTATTGACCAAGCTTAGATAGACCGCTGAAAACAAACTGCCAGATGTCAACATCAATGGAATCAATACCGAATGCTTTCATTGTGTTTTCTTTATGCATTATCATCTTTCAAATCCCTGTCAAAGAGCCAACGATTAAATGTAAACAAATGTTAAATCCACAACCAGTTTGTGTCTTTGATAAGAAACAGGTTTTTTCCTGCAAGACTGGATAGCCGAAACAATTCCACATTGGTTCACGCATTGCACTCCAGGAGTGTCTTGTGGAGAAGGTACAAGCACTATGGTGCGTGGTCACTTCTTTCACTAACATCTTATTCTATATCTCTGCGAACCCATTTCATCGCCTCTATAATCACCGGATTACGAGCTAAGGTAAATTCTAGAAATGTTCGCTAACTACAGATTAATCAATCGTACCTGTACAGATACTTAATTCCCCCTACAATCTTGCATAATTACCTCGAAAGGCAACATAACCGTTCCAGGAATAAACAAACCCATCAGTCTTTGATTTCCCCATATACATGAAATAATTCAGAGTTTTTTCCTCAATGACCGTGTTTTTTTATAAAATGGCTGTCTTCTCAACCATCATCACTGATTGTGACACGTGCAATTTGATTGTTTTTTTACACAATAATCGAGCAGCGTAAACCAAATTATTTTTCAACTTCTACGAGAACGTACATGATGCCGGCTTTGTTACATGATTTGTTGCTCCATTCAGCTCACACCACACCAGATGCCCCCGCTTTAACACACAAAACCGAGCATTACACATATACTCAGTTTGCCAAACAGGTCACGCAAGTCGCATCTGCTCTCAGTGGTTGCGGGCTACTCAAGCAGCAACGTGTCGCAATTTATCTGCCAAAGCAACCTGAAACGGCAGAGATGATACTTGCTACTTCCATGGCTGGAGGCATCTTTGTTCCAGTTAACCCAGCACTAAAATCCGCTCAGGTTTGTTATATTCTGAAGGATTGTAATGTCAGTCTATTGGTAACATCTCGAAGCCGGCTGCACAGCCTATGGACTTCACTCGATCAATGTAGCGATTTGCAAGTCGTCGTATTAATCGATGAAGTGGACAATGCGTTTGAGTTACCTGGTATTAGAATTCTCAACTGGCAAACATTTTTACATCAGGCGAATCAAACAAGTTTTCCTACCATTATCGACTCTGATGTAGCAGCCATCCTCTACACTTCTGGCAGCACCGGCAAACCAAAAGGTGTTGTGTTATCTCATTTAAATATGGTGACAGGTGCAAACAGTGTTGCTGAATACCTTGGTAATCATCAGGGTGACCGAATTCTTGCCGTGTTACCATTCAGTTTTGATTACGGACTCAGCCAATTAACCACTGCTCTTGCGAGTGGAGCCTGCTGTGTCTTAATGGAATATTTATTGCCTCGTGATGTTATCCGCGTAATGGAGGCGCAGCATATTACCGGACTCGCGGCTGTACCGCCGTTATGGATACAGCTTGCACAACTGGACTGGCCAGAAACGATTAATGAACATTTACGTTATTTCACAAACTCTGGCGGTAAAATGCCTCAAACAACCCTGGCTGCACTACGTCAACATGTTCCCAATGCGGAACCCTATTTGATGTATGGACTGACAGAGGCTTTTCGTTCAACTTACCTGCCTCCGAAACAAATTGACAGTCGACCTGATTCCATTGGCAAAGCAATTCCCAATGCCGAAGTCATGGTTGTCCGCGCGGATGGCACGCCATGTCAAGCAGATGAACCTGGCGAACTGGTTCACCGTGGCGCTCTCGTTGCGCTGGGTTACTGGAATGATCCTGAAAAAACCGCCGAGCGGTTTAAACCCTGTCCTCATCAGCTTGCAGGCTTGCCATTAACCGAAATCGCTGTTTGGTCTGGCGACACAGTAAGCAGAGACAAGGAAGGTTATCTGTATTTTGTCGGTCGAGATGACGAAATGATCAAAACCTCAGGATACCGCGTCAGCCCAACTGAAGTTGAAGAAGTTATTTACGCGAGTGGACTGGCACAAGAAGTGGTTGCATTCGGTATTTCTCATCCAGTCTTGGGACAAGCCATCGTGGTTGTTGCCGCACCCATTGAAGGAAAAGTATTGGATGCAGCCGGGATTATTAACTTTTGCCGGGGTGAAATGCCAACTTTTATGGTACCAGCACATATCGAAGAGCTAAAAAAACTGCCACGCAATCCAAATGGCAAAATCGATCGAAACGCCTTGTATCAACAATTCTCAACCCTGTTCGAGGATACTCAGTGATGAAAAAAGTGCCGCCAACCCATGTGCCTATGACTCAATTCAGCACTGAAAATAACTGTTTGATTGTTGGTGGTATTGCCTTGACCCGACTGACACAGCGCGTTGGCAAAACACCTTTTTATGCCTATGACAGAGTTTTACTCAACCAGCGTATGAATACGCTGCGTAACAAACTGCCTGATGAATTACACATTCATTACGCAATGAAGGCCAATCCAATGCCTGCTGTCGTCCAGCATCTGGCAAGTCTTGTTGATGGTTTTGATCTGGCCTCACAGCGCGAGATGCAAGTTGCGCTGGACACCACAATGGCGGTGGAAAACATCAGCATGGCAGGCCCCGGGAAACGCCCGGAAGAACTGGCTTCGGCAGTTGCTGCCGGTATTACCGTCAATGCTGAATCACTCAATGAGCTTGATCAAATAGTGCTACAATCTGAAAAAACGGGGGTCCAGGCTGAGGTGGCAATCCGTATCAATCCTGCTTTTGAACTTAAATCATCCGGCATGAAAATGGGCGGGGGGCCAAAACAATTCGGGATTGATGAAGAGCTGGTTCCTGATGCACTGCAACGAATCCAGACACTGGGATTAAGTTTTTCTGGTTTGCATATTTACAGCGGCTCGCAAAATTTGAATGCAGAATCCATCGTTGAAACACAGCAGAAGGCTGTCGAACTCGCGATTCAACTCGCACCTGACTACCCATGCGCCATGACCAAACTGAATATCGGTGGCGGCTTTGGGATTCCCTATTTTCCTGGTGAGCAGCGACTTGATCTGGATTATATCGGTGAGCACATGGCCAATCTCTGCAACAAGGTGAAAGCAGAGCTCGGTACAACTCAGCTAATCATCGAACTGGGTCGTTACATCGTCGGTGAAGCTGGCATTTATGTGTGCCGGGTTGTCGACCGAAAAATATCCAGAGGACAAGTCTTTTTGGTCACAGACGGCGGTCTGAATCATCATCTGGCGGCAACAGGAAACTTTGGCCAGATCATTCGCAAAAACTACCCTGTCGCAATCGGCAACAAGATGGCTGACAAGCAACCTGAAATTGCCAGTGTTGTCGGCCCGCTTTGTACGCCACTGGATATACTGGCTGACAAGATGTTGCTATCCAGAGCTGAAATTGGCGATTTGGTTGTTATCTATCAATCTGGTGCGTATGGATATACTGCAAGTCCACACCAATTTCTAAGCCAACCTGAAGCTGCTGAAGTCCTTGTCTGATAACGTATATGAACTGGCACACTTGCTCATGCCAGTGTACAAAAGCAAGTGTGCTTAATATCAATTTATTGTGTCTTAAATTGCCCTGGCTGTATCAACCAGCCAGGATTAGATGCGCCGCCATTGGTCTGGTACGCACCAAGATCTACAGCAGCACCGCGTACATTCCCATTAAAATCTTTAGCAGGTGCATATTCCGCACCCCCCTTACCAATCAGCGTAAAAGCACTCGGTTTTAACCAGAAGTTCTTATTGTTTGGATCTAAAAACAAGCCCGATAAATTACTGTTATCCACAAACCCACGAATTGGCTTGATGCATGAGAATTGTCCTTGAGTTACATTCTGAATAAAGGTGCCTTGTAAAAACAACCGGCAACTCACCGAAAAACTCTCGGCGGTAATTCCTGATGCATGGACAATATTATTTGCAAACACTGCATTATCAGTTTGATCCCAAATAAGCCGGACACCGATCCTGGCATTAAACACGGTATTGTTGGCAATATTGACATCTTTCACCGGTATATTCAGGTAGAGTCCACCGTTAAATTGAGGGTTTGATGCCAAACCTGTATCCACATTGAAAACGATATTGTTTTTAACATCTGCACGTGAAATTGCTTCTATTCCCACATCGGCATAGGTCTGATCTCCCCAGACAACATTCCCCTCAACGATATTGTTTCCCCAGCTTCCCGTATCTGCCGCATCACTCCAGCCCCACACAAGAATGCCTCCAAAACCATCGAATTGCTTACTCCCCATGTTGTAAACCACATTGTTACGCACAATATTATCGTGACTACGTGTTTTCAATTCAATTCCGTCACCTTGCTCTGCTTGCGGAGAAGTATCATGAATCAGATTATTTTCAATTATTGAATCACTCAGAATACAATCACCATCATGACAACCCAGGTACATACCCTCTCCTGTCGAAAACCCAACAACCGAACCGAATTCATCGACTGTTTGTTGTCCGGTATCGTGAATATGATTATGGCGAATGGTGATGTGATCTGCATCGGTCGCGATTCTAACTCCAATGGAAACATCATGCAGATGTAAATCCTCCAGCGTCACGTGTGAAATGTGTCCGCCACCTGAAAGTTTTACAGCATCCTCGTGATTGCCATTGGTGATTTCCAGCCCTTTTATGGTGATATAAGCAGCATCTCCAACGATGTTGAATGTATTTTCAACAATATTTGGTTGTGTACTAATGACTGGTTTCTGTTCACCTTCAGCGCCCATGATAATAATCGGTGCTTGCGCGGTTCCTTGAGCAGAAATCTGAACTCGCTTATCCATTCGATAATTTCCTTCGTGGATAATCAGTGTATCACCGGCGATGAGTTCGTGTATTGCATCAGCAATATTGCCGACTGGATACAAATGTTTTGTAGTTTGTGGCTTAACAGTTTCAGGAATAACTTCTCCTGTACCAACAACTGTTTGAGGAGCAACCCCGTTGTTGTAAAATCTGCCAGGTAGCTTAAAAAAGAAGACATTGGCTTGTTGCGGATTTTTAATCAAGCTAAAACCATCTGCTTCAACAGCAATCCGGTTAACCAGCATCATTATTTTCTTGTCTGGAACATAGCGTAAACGACCGAATGTACCAGCTTTTGCTGCTGGACCAGGATTATCGCCTTGCAACACAACTTTGTCCCAGTTGGGAGGATTTACATTCATATCAAGAACATAGATCGATTGCCCTCCATTCCAAGCAACAAAAACATCTGCGTCTGGTTCATAGGCAATGCCTGGTGCATCAGTGAATTGAATGTCATTATCACCTGTCGTCACCAAGTCATGATAAATCGCCTGTTGGCTTAATCCCCTGCTGATAATCTGGTAATAAGACGGGTTGACTGTGTAATCAGATGAACCGCCTATGACAACCAGTCGGTTGTTTTTGTAGTCATATGCTGCTGAACTATGAACACCTGTCGAACTGCTATTGTTGTTATCAGTCATCAGCGTCCATTGATTGGTTTTTGGATTAAACTGCTTCAATCGTCGGTTACCATGCGCGAATATATTTCCCGTCACAGGATCGTAGACCGAAAACACATCTAGTCCAGGTAATATATTCGTTGGTCTGGCAGTCACATCCGGATTTGCATCAGGCAAACTACCATCCCAGCGTGAAAGCTCCTTCCAGCGTTTTTGCGCCGTATCAAACAGCCATGTCGCTGAGGAAACATCACCACCTTGCCAAACTGATCCGCTAAACGCGAAAAGACTACCTTGTGCACCCATATCCGGCAAATATTGCAATGTATCCAACGTGTGTCTTGATGCTGGCGCCAGATTGCCTGGTTGTGCTGAAGATTGGAGAAGATATTCAACCGAGCTAATTCCAGAACAGTAATTACCGCCTTGCATATCACAATTCGTAGGCAATGGACTCGGTAAATTCAGATGCTCCCACCCAGGGCGTGCACCACCCAGATTAAATGCATAGACTTCATTGCCTGCATAATCGGAATGTCCCCCACCCCAGACAATCATGCGATTGTTTTTTGCATCATAGGCGGCGCCATTTTCTGCGTTTATCACGCCTGCACAATAAAAGTTCCATTCGTAATTTGGAGCAGAAAGATATGCATGCTGCAGATCAACATCTGTTGCAGATGGGCAAGCACGTAAAAAATCCAGTTGTGAACCTGGTACAGCAGCCCACTTTCCCGGAGCTAACCCACTGATAATACGACTAACACTAGGACTACTAATACCCGGAGGCTGATTCTCCACCACAGGTATCTCTACGGGTTTTTTATCAACAGGAAGCGTTGTTCGTCTTGGCACAGGTGATGGCCTGGTTCTTGGGTTATTTGTCGGCTGTACTGGCTCCCCAACAGGCACTGGAGCTGGTTTCGGCTGTTCTATCGGCTGCGTCGGTTTAACAACAGGTACTGGCGCTGGTTTTGGCCTGGGAGTTCTCGTTGGCACTGGTGATGGCCTAGATATTGACTGCACTGTTGGCTGCACCGGTTTTACGACAGGTTTCGGAACTGGTTTAGGCTGAGGCTGTTCTGTCGGCTGCACCGGATTTACAACAGGTTTCAGGGCTGGTTTTGGTACGACTGTTCTGCCTGGAACTGGTGACGGTCTTGTTACCAACAAGTCGGGTGTTAATCCCTGGTTTACGTTTATGATTGCCGTCAACCCAAAATCAATATTTTTTATATCAACAGCATCATTGTTTGTTCTGAAAAATACTGTACAACCTGTTTCAGGCTGTGCATCGTTATCAACATCGTCAAATTCACCAATGCGATACAAAGTGATCGGGTCAATCACTTCTGAAACACCGTCCCGCAAACAGATAATGTAATCAGAGAATGGTAAGTTTATGAATTCATACTCTCCAGTATCAAGTGTAACAACCTGATTAAGCTTTATTTTGTTAATATCGAACAAGGTGAGGATGATATCACCAACCCCTGTTTCATTCGGGTCTTCTATACCATTTTGATTGGCATCCAGCCACACACGCCCAGCCAATGAACTTGCCAGGCTCAAATGTGTTAAGAAAAGACATAAGATAAATGTGATTACTCTGATCTTTAGTGAAGGCATAAGATTTCCATCCATATCAATTTTTCAAGCAGTTATGGAGCCTACAATCAATATATGAGTATAGCTCTAAG
Source organism: Crenotrichaceae bacterium (assembly GCA_011322755.1). Lineage (GTDB taxonomy): Bacteria > Pseudomonadota > Gammaproteobacteria > Methylococcales > DRLZ01 > DRLZ01. The sequence continues at coordinate 1,204 of DRLZ01000076.1, read as the reverse complement.
CAGGTAAGCCCTTGTCGGAGGTGAGACGCCCGACAGTAACAACATTTAGGTTGCATTGACTAAACATACAAAAATATTCAATCCTTCTCTATACTTCCTAACATGTCTTCCGCCAATTTGACCGTAATCATGATTAAACGTATATCACAACCATACAACACACTATTCAAAGCGTGCATTTAAACAGGATTATTTATATATATCAAGATAATGTATAAACTTTCTAATGTTTTTGTTTAAGTTTAATATATTTTTCTAAAGTTTTTCTGTAACCTGCCGAATCAAAATAAGTATAGCTTACAACACGTTTGCCATAATTTGAGTGGAGGGAATTTTAACAATGAGTCGTTGGAAAGCATCAGCAACACATCTTGTAATTTGTGTCATTATCGCTGTGGCAGTTCTGCTCTTAATGCTATTTGCATGGTTTCCACCACCTTATTTTTCTGCCCAGGGCGGTAAGGATTTACTCATGCTCATTGTCAGCGTTGACATTGTCATTGGTCCACTGATCACGCTGGTTATCTACAAGCATGGAAAAAAAGGTCTCAGGTTTGATCTAACTGTCATTGCTCTTTTACAGCTCTGCGCCTTGGCTTATGGGATTCTGGCGATTTCCAAAGCCAGGCCTGTCTATATGGTTTATGCTGTTGACCGATTTGAAATCGTCAACGCCAGAGATATCAATCCTGTAGATATGAAAGAAGCGAAGCTGGACGAGTTTAAATCATTTCCCTTAACCGGACCAAAACTGATTGCTGCAAAATTGCCAGAAGACATCCAGGAAAGTAATGAGTTGATGTTCTCTGCAATATCTGGTGGCGCTGACCTTTCAGCACTGCCGAAATACTATGTCCCCTACCAGACACAAAAGCAAAATGTCATCAACCATCTCAAGCCACTTTCCAGATTAAAAGCCAGCGCTCGGCTAGCTCATATTGATCTCAATAAAGTAATTAAAAAAACAGGAGTAACAGAACAGAATTTAGGATTTCTACCTGTATCTACCGCTAAAAATGACCTGGCAGCCATTATTAATCGCAGCACTGGTGAAATAATCGATGTTATTTCTGTCGACCCGTGGGTTTAAGTAATCACAATTGAATCTGTCACAGACAAAAACCGTCACACAATTTCATCTATTACCGATATTCACCTTAAATCACACAATAGGTAATTGAACGCTATTTCCAAAGGGGTGTTA
>DRLZ01000075.1 GCA_011322755.1 Crenotrichaceae bacterium | reverse complement strand
GGTCAAACCGTAATAAGCAGGTAATGTATGCGTATTGGGACCAAGATCTGTTGCACCCTGAACATTATCATGACCACGAAAAATATTGGTTCCACCACCTTCAACGCCCATATTACCCAGCGCCAGCTGAAAGATGCAATAAGCGCGGGTATTATTGTTGCCTGTTGTATGCTGGGTTCCACCCATGCACCAGATGAAGGTACCAGGACGGTGTTCAGCCATCAATTGAGTTGCACGCAATAGTTGTTCTGGCTTGGCTCCGCTGACTCGTTCCACAGTCGCAGGATCCCATTTGGCAACTTCTTTGCGAATCTCGTCCATGCCGTAAACCCGATCAGCGATAAAATCCTTATCCTCCCAGCCATTTTCAAACAGATGCCAGAGCATCCCCCAGGTAACAGCGACATCCGTACCGGGGCGAATACTGATATGCAAATCGGCATGAGCTGCTGTACGTGTGAAACGTGGATCAATCACGATCAGCGGAGCGCCTCGCTCCTTGGCGCGGAAGATGTGCTGCATGGAAACAGGATGAGCTTCAGCTGGATTGCCGCCGACAATCATAATCGCCCTGGCATTATGAATATCGTTGTAGGAGTTGGTCATGGCGCCGTAACCCCAGGTGTTGGCTACTCCAGCAACTGTGGTCGAATGACAAATGCGCGCCTGATGATCAATATTATTGGAACCCCAGAGTGCCGCAAATTTACGAAACAGATAGGCTTGTTCATTATTATGTTTGGATGAACCCAGCCAGTAAACAGAATCGGAGCCGGACTGTTCACGAATCGCCAGTATTTGAGCGCTGATTGCATCCAGCGCTTCATCCCAGCTTGTTCGCTGCCATTTGCCATCAACCAGCTTCATTGGATATTTGAGGCGGCGATTACCATGTCCATGCTCGCGTAGTGACGCCCCCTTGGCACAGTGTGCACCAAGACTGATCGGATGTTCAAACGCTGGCTCCTGACCAACCCACACACCATTTTGTACCTCAGCAATGACGCCGCAACCAACAGAGCAATGCGAGCAAACAGTACGTACTGTTTCTATAGATGATTCAGATTGAGGGTTACTGGAGTGATCTGGCTGAAGCGGTTGTTCCGCTCTGGCTAGCATTGACAATGGAAGTGTCGCCGAGATTGCCGCTGCACCAGAAGCTAGTCCTGACTGGCGTAAAAAAGTACGTCGATCCATGACTGTACTCGCTGCTGATACGCTGGATGGTTCCGATTGGCGACGCGTCAGTTTCATAAGGTGTTCCCAATAAAACAAGCGAACTGTTTAATCATGATTCCACCGATTGATAATAGCGACGGATATGCTCTGTCTCATGATAACCACATGTGACTGATTGTTGTGCTTCCGAGTGCAGTTTTTGTGTTGAGTAATTGTCACTCTTCACCGTTCTGCTCTGGCCAAGCAGCGTCCCTCCCGTCACTGCAAGCATGAGTGATTGCAAGAAACGCCGTCTGACTGGTACTGGTTGCATGGTATTCATCATCTGTACCTCATAAGCTGGCTGTCTTGGCTGTCTAATGAACTGGCATAACACCTTAAACTATTTTCTCTGAGTTTCCAACCAGTGACAAACGCAAGAAATCAACAACAGCAAAGTTATTGAAGAATATAAGACACCATCAAAGTATGATGTGATTGACTATTATCAATAACGCCACAACCAAACCGACCGGCAAGAAATGCGACAGGATACAACACAGGAATGATTCAATCTGAAACCTGTACCAACGGGCTTAAATGTCAGTATTTTTTTAATTTGATCTTTTAGTGGTGGCGTTTCTTTTTCCTGAACAACTTGGTTGTGACAAATCAAAAAACAAAAAGAAACACAAAACCTGTTATCAACAAATATTAGTGCAAGTAAATATGAGTAAACCCTATGTTCTCAGATAGGGCGATGACATCCTTATCATAAAAGAATACCAACAATACGTTATAACCGATCCACAAAACAAAATTAAAGAACTCAGCTATTGACGAGTCACGTTTGAGCAAAATAGTACATTGCAGGCATGGCTGGTTACCAAAAAAAGCAGGATGACCTTCCGCCCGGATAAGGCATACAAGCAACCTAGGCAAATTGACATAAGTTTTTCCGCATTCATTTTAATCGACTGTAAAACGCCAATGCAGTTTAGCAAAACCTAAAAGATCAAGGCTTATTAAAGCCTCAATAAGATTAACTCAATCACATACTACTCAGAATCTAAACCTTTAGCATGATGTATCAGAAACACCACGACCATAACGATTGTTACAAAGTGTGTCATTAATATAACCCGGAGAACGAACAGTATCTTAGCCTCAGCAAATTGATATCAGCACAGAAATTCGATGATTTGTATCTGACTTATGGACAGTTTGGTTCAGATATTTATCAAAGAATGCATAAAGAATATCTCTATATTCAATACATATTCAAGATAATTTCCTAAGCATAAACATTAACTTTATATCATTACCACATGATTTTTATGGAAATTATGACGCTAATGCCTACAACAACTCTCATATGACTGTCAAGCTTTACTTGACTCTACACAATTTGATTTATATAGTGGGGTTATGTGGGGTTTTGTGTTAAAAAGTGGTAATTTCCTGGAAAGAGGTGGGTTTTGTTTCGTGGTAGGACTTCTGTCGCTCTGGATAGCAAGGGACGCATGGCGATCCCGACTAAATATCGAGACACGCTGAAAGACATCTGCGAGGGTCAAATGATCGTCACCATTCACCCGATCGATAAATGCCTGATGCTCTATCCACTGAACGAATGGAAACCCATGGAGAAAATACTTGATAACGCACCAAACCTTAATCGGCG
>DRLZ01000074.1 GCA_011322755.1 Crenotrichaceae bacterium | reverse complement strand
TCCAGAGCTTGCCTGGAATATCATTACACTGGCAAATATTATCCAGTCTATCCAGTAAAAGTGAATCAGCAAAAAGCTGTGATTGACGGGATTCTGAAAGTAGATCCTGATAGGGTCGGGCTGGAAGCTGGAAGTCGTGCTGAATTACTGACAATTATTGCATTGTCTGGCGGCGGTCCTGTTGTTTGTAATGGTTACAAGGACAGAACCTATATTCGCCTCGCATTGATGGCGATGCGGATGGGCTTGACTGTTTTTCTGGTTGTGGAAAAACTGTCTGAGTTAGCGATTATCTTGCAGGAAGCTGAAAAGCTGGAGCTCGAGCCGCAACTGGGTGTGCGTGTACGGCTATCCAGTATTGGCGATCATCGCTGGCAGAATAGTGGTGGTGAACAAGCCAAATTTGGTCTTGGTTCTTCCGATCTTTTATCGCTGGTCGAGCAACTTGCTCAAGTTGATTGTTTGCACTGGTTGAAAATGATGCACTTTCATATTGGTTCACAAGTCACCAGTCTGGATAGTTTTGAAAGCGGATTAATCGAAGCCGGTTGTTTTTATGCCGAACTTTACCGATTGGACGTCCGGATGACAACGATTGATGTGGGCGGTGGTTTGGCTGTCGATTACGAAGGCCAGGGTACAACAGATTTTTGTTCAATGAATTATTCTATTGAAGCCTATGCTCAGACCATTGTCCGTTGCATCAAGCAAACCTGTGATCAATATGGTTTGCCTGAACCAGACATCCTGACTGAATCAGGGCGGGCAATGACAGCCCACCACGCTGTCTTGATTACCAATGTTGTCGAGATTGAGCGTAGAGTTGATTTATTAACGCAAAGCCAGCAAGTACATGCTGATGGCAGTGTGCTGGAACACGTATCAGATCAAACAGTCGAGCAGCTTTTAAACAGATTGCAGCAAAGCCGTAAAGATTTTACAGCCGGGAAACTTGATCTAACTGAACTGGCGCAATCCGAAACCAGCTATTATTCGAAGCTACAGAGCATATACAGGCAGCAAAAGCTGGTCAATGATCATCCAGCATTCGATGAATCAAATGCGCTTCTGCATGAGAAACTCGCAGACAAGGTATTCTGTAATTTCTCATTGTTTCAGTCCATGCCTGATGTCTGGGCTTTTCAGCAACGATTTCCGATTCTCCCGCTATCGAGGCTGGATGAGAAACCTGCACGTCGCGGTGTTATTCATGATTTAACCTGTGATTCAGATGGAAGTATTCACCACTATGTTGAACAACATGGAATTGAATCCACACTGCCGTTACATGAGATAACTGATGGAGAAAGGTATTATCTAGGGTTTTTTCTGCTGGGTGCGTATCAGGAAATCCTTGGTGATATGCATAATTTGTTTGGTGATGTGGATTCGATTAATATTTATCTGGACGAAAAGGGTCAGTCTCATTATTATTCTGCGCACAAAGGTGATTCAGTTGCCGATTTGTTACGCTATGTACAGATAGAACCGGAGCTTATACTTGAACAGCTGCTATTAAAACTGGACAATGTTGTTCTGGATGCCGCATTGAAAAAGGAATTTATGACCATGTTTACGACAACATTGCAGGCAGGAACCTACCTGGAGCAATCAAAATGAGAATTGGCTTCATTGGTCTGGGTGCAATGGGTGAGCCTATGGCGCGTAATCTTGCCTCTGCAAATTTTCTTAATGTCATCTGGAATAGAACGACAGAAAAAGCCGAGGTGTTAGCAAAAGAGCTTGGCGTTCATAAAGCAAAATCTCCGGAAAAATTGGCAAAGAAGAGTGACGTTGTGTTTACCTGTGTTTCAGCGGATGACGATGTGCTTGATGTGATCTGGTCTATGTTGCCTGGACTTGGACCTGGCAAGATTGTTGTGGATACGTCAACAGTCAGTTCAGCAACGGCTAAATCGGCAGCAAAAATGCTTGAAGACAAGGGAGCTTCTTTTCTGGATGCACCTGTTTCCGGCGGTGTGGAAGGCGCTAAAAATGCCACGCTTGCGATGATGATTGGCGGAGAAAGTGATGTGCTAAACCGTGTAAAGTCTGTACTTGATGTGTTGGCGACACGTATTGTGCTCATGGGGCCGACAGGCTCTGGACAGGGAACAAAAGCGGTTAATCAGGCGATGGCGGCCGGGATTAATCAGGCAGTAACGGAAGCGCTGGCATTTGCGCATGAGCTTGGGTTGCCGATGGACAAGGTCATTGATGTTATCAGTGGAGGCGCTGCTGGAAACTGGTTTCTGGAACATCGCGGGCCAAGTATGACGCACGCACAATTCCAGCCGGGTTTCAAAGTCGAACTACACCAGAAAGATCTGCGAATCTGCAAGCGCATGGCGGAAGAAAAAGGTTTGAAATTACCATTGACCATACAAACAATTACCGACTATGAGATATTAATACAGGAAGGTTATGGCGAAGAAGATATATCAGCATTGTATCGTCTCAAGCCATAGTCCACAGTAACGTATTCATTGATTGTGAGAGACACAAGAATCAATAGCAGGACATAACATGGAATCATTACAGGATTATATGACCTCGGTCGGGCAGCGCGCCGTGAGTGCTGCACGCGCACTTGCCAGTGCCGAGACAGGTCAGAAAAATCAGGCCTTGCTGAATATTGCGGATGCAATTATCGCTGGCACTGATCGCTTGATTAAAGAAAATGCAATTGATCTGGCGGCAGGTCGAGAGAATAACCTTGATGCGGCCTTGCTGGATCGACTTGAACTAACACCGGCAAGAATTGAGGCAATGGCTGAAGGCTTGCGTCAGGTTGCCGGTCTGCCCGATCCTGTGGGTGAAATCGAAAACCTGTCCTACCAGCCATCCGGTATCCAGGTTGGCAAGATGCGTGTACCGCTGGGTGTGATTGGTATCATTTACGAATCACGTCCGAATGTCACTGCAGATGCAGCGGCGTTATGTCTTAAATCCGGGAATGCATGTATCCTGCGTGGTGGTTCTGAGGCAGTGTATTCCAATCAAGCCGTTGCTGAGTGCATCAAACAAGGTTTGAGTCAGACAGGGTTGCCGGATACCTGTGTGCAGGTTATTGAAACCACAGACCGTGATGCTGTTGGTTATTTGATCCAGATGCAAGACTATGTCGATGTGATTGTGCCAAGAGGTGGGAAAGGCTTGATCGAGCGCATTTCCCGTGATGCACGTATCGCTGTTATCAAGCATCTGGATGGTAACTGTCATGTGTATATTGATGACAAAGCCGATTATGACAAAGCCATTGCCATTGCAATCAATGCAAAAACCCAGCGCTATGGCGTATGTAATACCATGGAAACCCTGTTGATCGCGGAACCAGTTGCAGCGCAACTGCTGCCCGAGCTTGCATCCAGATATTTACAGAAAGGTGTTGAGCTGCGTGGTTGTCCAGCTGCATGTTCTTTGATTCCAGAGTGTCTACTTGCGACTGAAGCCGATTGGGAAACCGAATATCTGGCGCCAATACTGGCGATTCGAGTGGTAGCTGATATTGATGAAGCCATGCAACACATTCATGAATACAGTTCTGCGCACACAGAATCAATTGTGACCGAGGATTACAGCAAAGCACGGCGGTTTCTGCGTGAAGTTGATTCCAGCTCGGTAATGGTCAATACCTCAACCCGTTTTGCCGATGGGTTTGAATACGGTCTGGGCGCAGAAATTGGTATCAGTACCGACAAACTGCACGCCCGTGGTCCTGTTGGACTGGAAGGCTTGACCACGCAAAAGTTTATCGTTCTGGGTGATGGTCATATTCGTAGCTGATTATGCTGGAAACCCGGTATTGTCATGATCGCAGTTCTGGGTGGCAGCTTTGATCCTGTACATATTGGTCACTTGCGTGTCGCCATAGAAGTGCGCGACCACTTGCAGCTTGAACAGCTTCGCTTGATTCCGTGCGGGCAGCCGCCGCATCGCAAACCATTCGTGGCGACAGCGGCACAGCGTTTGCGAATGCTGGAGCTTGCAATTGCAGACGAGTCTTCGCTGATGGTTGATGATCGAGAACTGCGCGTTGAGCGGACATCCTATACTGTTGACACCTTGACAGACTTGCGCGCGGAATCAGGTCAACAGCCAATCTGCTTGATTATTGGCGCAGATGCATTCCAGCAACTGGATCGCTGGCGTCAATGGATGGATTTGTTTGCACTGGCTCATCTTATTGTGGTTCAAAGACCAGGCTATCACATTTCAGCCAGTGCAGTGGTTGCCAAGTATACGCAAACCCGAAGAATACAACACTATCAGCAACTCACCGAAAACAGCGCGGGAAATATCTATTTTCTGGAAATTCCACCGCTAGAGATCTCCTCAACCCGAATCAGAATGCTGGCTTCAACAGGTAAAAGCATTCGTTATCTGGTGCCTGATCGCGTTTATCACTGGATGCAGGAACATCAGCTTTACCAGTAATCGGTATTTTTAATTTTGGATGGGATGTCTTGACAATAACAATCTGCTGAAATTTAAAAGCGACAATTGATATCAGATTGGTTATAGTCTGCTTGTATCGTGATTAATTTTATAGTTTGAGGTCTATGTGACAGAAATAAATGAATCAATAGAAGACTTGCGTCAGCTTGTTGTTGACACAATCGATGCTAACAAAGGTGTCAACATCACCTGTATCGATGTTAAAGATAAATCCAGCGTCACCGATTACATGATAATCGCCACAGGAACATCAGAACGCCACGTGAAAGCTTTAGCGGATCATGTTGTTGCCGAGACAAAAAAACTCGGTATCACACCGCTGGGAGTGGAAGGCATGAAAGTCTGTGACTGGATTCTTGTTGACCTGGGTGATGTTATGGCTCATATCATGCTCGAAAAAACCCGTGAATATTATCAGCTGGAAAAATTGTGGCAACCAGATTTTCAGGCAGATCAGGCTGCATCAGGATAAACCGGGCTTTGCGATAGCATGTTTGTTTTCCTCAGCTCTGTCCAGGTACTTTACAAGCGTTTTTTAGGATCATCAAATCTGAAAGCAGATACGATTCAAGCATCTTTCCCAACAAGACACGCTTAATTCATCAAACAGTTGACCGCTTTAGTCAGATCATCAGCAGGGTATCGTCAACTCAACAGGTGTATTCCCAATGCTTCATGTTCAGAAAGATCCAATTCGATTGCTGTTGTTACTGGGTTGCCTGATGTTTACAGCAATAGCCAATGCAAAAACTGCAGACAGCACAACCGTATCGTCCAGATCAGCAAGGATAACAATGCCTCATACACCCGAACTGCAGCAGCAACTCCAGCAAGCGCTCGCTGCCAGAGGAAAAGACTATAAGCCACGCAGCGTCCATCTCCAGGCAGATGGAAAACCGGTTTATCTAAACCGTTTGATTCTGGAAGATTCACCTTATCTCATTCAGCATGCGCATAATCCGGTTGACTGGTATTCCTGGGGCGAAGAGGCATTTGCTGCTGCCAGACGTGATAATAAACCTATATTTTTATCGATTGGTTATTCGACTTGTCACTGGTGTCATGTCATGGAAGAAGAGAGTTTTGATAACCCCGAGGTTGCCAAAATTCTAAATCAATATTTCATTAGCATTAAAGTGGATCGTGAGCAACGGCCAGATGTCGACTCTGCTTACATGGCGGCTGTGATGATGATAACCCAGCACGGCGGCTGGCCAATGAGCAACTTTCTAACGCCGGAGGGAAAAACATTTTTTGGAGGCACTTATTTTCCGCCTGACCGGTTTGCTGAACTGCTGTTGCAAATCGCCAAGGCATGGCAGCAACAGCCAGATGCACTAACAACCCAGGCCGACAGGATCGCCAATGCAGTTGCTAATTTCAATGAAGCCAAAGCCAAAGGTGAAGCGATTACCGATGCGCTGACAAAACAAGCTGTTCAAGCTAATCTTGACAGCTTTGATGCGCGTTTTGGTGGTTTCAGCCCGGCTCCAAAATTCCCGCATGAACCAACGCTGTTGTTTTTGCTCGATCAAAATCGTCGTCATCACAGTCAGGCTGTTACCACTGCGCTGAACAAAACCCTGGATGCGATGGCAGAAGGCGGCATTTATGACCAGATCGGCGGTGGTTTTGCGCGTTATGCGACCGACACTCACTGGCTGATTCCTCATTTCGAGAAAATGCTCTACAACCAGGCTTTGCTTGCCCGCGCCTACACTCAATCCTGGCAGCAAACCGGCAATCAGAATCATCAACGAATTGCCCGTCAAACCCTGGATTATGTATTGCGTGACATGACATCGCCAGAGCACGGCTTTTATTCCGCTACAGATGCTGACAGTGAAGGCGAAGAAGGCTTGTTTTTCCTGTGGACAATTGATCAGGTGAAAAAACTGTTAGAACCAGAAGATGCAGCGTTTGTCATTGATCTGTTTGGCATCAGCAAACAGGGGAATTTTGATGGTCGCAATATTATCAACCTGCCTGTGCCAATACAAACCTATGCACAACAGCACAAGCTGGCACTTGCTGATGTTTATCAGCGTCTGGATCGAATTCGTGAAATTATGAGAGTAGAGCGGGAGAAACGTATTCATCCATTGCGTGATGACAAGGTTGTAACAGCCTGGAATGGGATGATGATTACTGCGCTTGCAGAAGCCGGGTTTGCTTTGCAGGAACCGCGTTACACCGAGGCAGCAATGAAAGCAGCCGAATTTTTGTGGGAAGTACACCGCAAGCAGAATGATTCACTCTGGCGCGCGTCCCTGAATGGCAATGCATCTGTGCCTGCCAGTCAGGAAGATTACGCCTATTTCGCCGAAGCCTGTTTGAGTTTATACGATGTCAGTGCTGATGCGAAATGGTTACAACGTGCAGAGACCATCACTGCTGCCATGCTGGATAAATTCTGGGATGGCAAGGATGGCGGCTTTTTCATGAATGAAGCATCGCAAGCAGTGCCGATTCTGGCGCGTCCAAAAGATCTCAATGATGGCGCGATTCCTTCCGGAAATTCGGTTGCCATGCGGGTACTGGCAATGCTGACCAAACGTACAGATGACTTGAGCTATGAGAACCGCGCTGGTAATACGCTTGGAGCGCTTGCTGAATCTGTTCAATCATACCCGGCAAGCTATGGTTATTTGCTACTGGGGCGCGAAGAGCTGGAACATGGCGCTACCGGCACGATTCAATATGCAGCAAAAGGCGCTGTTCGTCTTGTCGGCAAGATGGAGCCAACAGCTGTTGTCACGCTTTCTTTGACAATGCAACCAGGCTGGCACATCAATGCACATAAGCCACTCGATGCTGATTTGATACCAACCAGCGTCAGCGTGCCTGAAGCTGAAAAAAGCTGGTCGCTGCAATCGGTGGTCTACCCGGAACCTGTTACCAAAACCCTGCAATTTCAGCAAGATCCACTGGCATTATACGAAAACACCGTCAATTTACAGGTACAGATAAAACCGACAGCTCAACAGCAGCATTTGCTCTCGTTACAGATTCATTTACAGGCCTGTAACGACAAGCATTGCCTCGCGCCTGAAACAATCACCCTGCAAATACCATCAGAACAGAAAGCACGATCATGAATAATACCCGTATAGAAAAAGACAGCATGGGCGAACTAGGTGTCGCAGCCGATGCCTTGTATGGCGCGCAAACCCAGCGAGCTATCAACAACTTTCCGGTTAGCGGCATTGCCTTGCCGAGCGAATTTATCAAAGCAGTCGCATTAATCAAGAAAATTGCCAGCCAGGTCAATTTGCAACTTGGGCTGCTGGATGCAGCCAGAGCTGCAGGCATAGAGCAGGCCGCCAGCGAGATTATCAGCGGACAGCATGCAGACCAGTTTCCGGTTGATGTGTTCCAGACCGGATCTGGCACCAGCACCAATATGAATGTTAATGAAGTCATTGCAACACTGGCACAGCGCTCGAGTGGACTGGATGTCAGCGCCAACGACCATGTCAATATGGGACAAAGCAGTAACGATGTCATTCCAACCGCAATTCACCTGAGCGCGGCATTACAAGCGCACAATCATCTGATACCGGCGTTGAAAACACTGTTGGAAACCCTGGAGAAGAAAGCCATTGAGCTGAAAACCATGGTTAAAACAGGTCGCACACACTTAATGGATGCGATGCCAGTGCGCATGGATCAGGAGCTGGGCGCATGGGCGGCGCAAATTCGTCACGGACTGGATCGACTGCATGACAGCTTGCAGCGCATCTACGCCATCGCACAAGGCGGTACAGCGGTTGGAACCGGAGTGAATGCACATCCTGAATTTGCTGAACACTTTGCACAGCAACTTGCAATCGAAACCCGGCTGGAATTTCATCCTAACCAGTCATTGTTTGAGAGCCTGAGCTGTCAGGATGCCGCTGTTGAATTATCCGGTCAGCTCAAGGTGATTGCTGTCAGCCTGATGAAAATAGCCAATGACTTGCGCTGGATGAACAGCGGCCCGCTCGCGGGACTGGGAGAAATCAGTCTGCCCGCATTACAGCCCGGCAGCAGCATCATGCCGGGCAAGGTCAATCCAGTTATCCCTGAAGCAGTCACCATGGTGTCAGCGCAGGTGATTGGTAATGACGCAACCATTACCATTGCCGGACAATCCGGTAATTTCCAGCTTAATGTCATGTTGCCAGTTATTGCCCACAACTTGTTGCAAAGCATGGAGTTACTCGGAAATGCAGCACAACTATTGGCTGAGAAAGCCATTAAGGATTTCATGGTGCAGGAAGAAAACTTACAAGCAGCGTTAGCCAGAAACCCGATTCTGGTAACTGCACTCAACCCGATAGTGGGCTACCTGAAAGCAGCCGAAATAGCCAAAGCAGCTTATCAACAAGCTCGCCCGGTAATTGATGTTGCCGAAGAGCTGACAGATATTCCACGACAACGACTGGAACAAATACTGGAGCCGGTGCATTTAACGACAGGTGGGCTGGAGTCGGAACCATAGATGGTTGGGGGGGGGATTTCAGTTTCTGGATGAGATGGTAAAATAAAACATGGAACAGGTGGCATTTATTTACCTGATTAAGTATCAAACTCAGACATATCTTATCAATAAAAAATCATCATTAAACAACAGGTTATGAGTAGAAGGTTCATTTCAAGTTTTTATCTCTACGGAAAAACGCCTTTCTCGTGTGTTATGGTCGTTCATGCCACTATATGGAAATGCCAAGACAGAGAAACATTTGCTTAGAGACCTGTTCTTTCAAGAGTCTGTATTAGTTTTTTACGTAATCAGTAATAAGTATAAGTAGATATCCTGGGGGGGGATGTGAGTTTAAACAGTTATCAGAATGTTGACAGAATACAATTGGCACAAGACCTTGATGAAATTCATCGTGATGTGTTGACGAGAATCGGGGACCAAGACTTTAAGCATCTGAAAAAAATGGAACGCTGGGGTAAAGCCTGTACTTTGCTCGGTTATGGAACAGCATGGATCATTCCTAATCCAGTGTCTGCATTATTAATCAGCCAGGGAAATTTTACCCGCTGGACTTTGCTCACACACCCTGTCGTGCATAAAGGATATGACACGATAACAGCGATTCCTGACCGATATACCAGTAAAAAATTTGCACAGGGCTGGCGGCGGTTTATTGACTGGCCAGACTGGATTACGCCTGCAGGCTGGCATCAAGAACATGATGTATTGCACCATTATCATCTGGGTGAAAAACAGGATCCTGATTGTATTCAGCAGAATATGGTCTGGCTCAGGCACTCAATTGTACCGATGTGGATGCGTTTTCTGCTTGTTGGGTTGATGACAACAACCTGGAAATTATTTTATTACGTGCCAAAATCACAAAAGGAATTACATCTGAGCCGGGTTCGAAAAAGAGGCGAACCAATTCCTGAAATGCCGCTCAAGAACACTTGGAGTTTCTTTTCTCCAGAAGGCAAAGCATTATGGTTTGAAAGCGTTTTTCCATATGTGGGCTTTCGGTTTGTTTTCCTGCCGTTGTTGTTTTTGCCGCTGGGGGCAGCTGCAGCTATCAGTGTGTTAGTAAACTCTATTTTCGCAGAAGCATTGACCAATATGCATTCATTTCTGGTGATTGTTCCGAATCATGCAGGCGATGATGTGATGATGTTTGAGGAAAAATGCAACGGTAAAGGTGAGTTTTATCTTCGTCAGATTCTCGGTTCAGTCAATTACCGCACAGGTTCAAATGTTAACGATTTTTTTCATGGTTGGTTGAATTATCAGATTGAACATCATTTATGGCCGGATATTCCGTTAAGTCAGTACCAATTTATTCAACCAAAAGTAGTCGCTGTTTGTAAAAAACATGGTATTCCCTATCGTCAGCAATCGGTATTTAAACGGCTGGTAAAAGCTGTCGATATTATGGTTGGGCGCGCATCGATGTTGCAGCCTTTGCAGGCAACCCGGCACTGCTATTAAGTTAAGAAAAAGAGCTTTGTACATGACGAAAATCAGTTAATCGCCGCAACTCTATTATTTGCGGTATATGGATGAGTCGAACGCAACAGTCAAAAAGGTGATAAAGCTTATTTGGTCTCAACATGAATTTCTCCTAAACAGATTGTCATTGGCTGCTTGTAACGCCAGCGTTAAGGCTTGATTCTGCTGGTCCTGGCTGATGTCCAAACATAGCCTTGAACATTGCCAGGTCAGCGAAATTGACAAAACCGTTACCATCAAAATCAGCATCAGCATCGTTACTGCCAAAGGCTGCTTTAAACAAACTCAGATCAGCAAAATTAACAAAGCCGTTATTATCCAGATCGGCATCACAGAGATTTCCAAAGCCGTCATTATTGCTATCACGTTGGTTAGAATTGGGTGTTTGAATGCAATTATCAACATCATCAGTGATGCCATCATTATCAGAATCAGGCATTAAGTCGTCAAAATTACGAAAAAAAGCACGGTAGGTATTGTACAAATCTATGCTGCGTTGCACCATAAAATCTGGCGCGCCGATGGTGGGATGAGAAATGCCTATTAAATTAAAATCAGGCATGGTTTCGGTATCGAAATTAAAGGAGATTTCACGAATTTCACCGTTGTACTCTGGCGCATTGACAAAACCAGGAAAGGCTTCATTATTTGATGCATTTAAGGAGATGTTGCTTGATGATTGTGCTGTTTGGTTATTGGCAATGATATTATTGTTGGCAATGATGCTGGTACCTGCACACTCGGACATATTATCAGCGCCACAGTACATGGCAACACGCTTTTCGATGCCATAGACGTTGGTAATGTATTCAGGATAGGCGCTGGATTTGTTGCCAACGATGATATTATTATTGATATTTACTGTTTTTTCCATGTGGTCAAGAGCAATCAATCTATCCCAGTCGGCTTGTACATCATCTGGGATATAAAAACGATTATCCAGGCGTATACCGCTGCCTTGATTGTTGAAAATGGTGTTGTTTTCGATGGTTAATTGTTTGGCGTGTTGGACATTTATGCCGCCGCCTTCGTGAATTCTTTCATTGGGTTCTTTTGCTAAAAACACAGGCATATTAGGGACGGCTGTTCCACATTGATAGATGATGTTGTTGCGGATTTGTACATTCTCGATGACATCATTGACATTGGATGTATAAAGGGCAATGCCTGCATAAGCAGTGTGTCGGATGATGTTGTTTTCGATAAGTATATCTTTCAATTCATCGCCAACGCCTTCAGAATAGTTGTGTGATAATTGGATGCCATAATTGCCGCCATTGGTTGTGGCGAAAATATGATTGTTGGTAATGGTAAAATGTTGTCCCCCAAAAAAGCGGATCCCGCTATTAGACAAGACATCTATGGTTAGGTTGTCGGTTAAAACATTATCAGTGAAGACAAGAAATAATGCCGAGTGCCCCATGCGTCTGAATGACGAATTTGTCACATTTAAGTCGGTACAATCTTTTGTGGAAATACCATCACTTAACGTATTTGATAAGGTTATGTTGTCGATAGTAATCCCATCGGCATGATAAAAATTCATGCCGATTGAATTATTGCTGCCAGCACTTCGCCATGATCGTTGATTTTCGCGGTTGCCATTGTAAATTAAATCCTTTATGCCGATGTTTTGCGTTCTTGTTTCGGTAATGTCGTCAGGAAATTGGACATTATCGCTAAACATGGATGAATTAATAATCAAAGGATGAACATTGCCAAATGAAATAGAAGAGTTTTTCCACGCTTTTCGTATTCCATAATCGATGTATTTTAAAGTACTCATCTTTTTACCAGCTACCATTGTCCCGACTAAATCTGTATTGCTGTAGATTACTAATTGACGCTTAAAATAATGAATACCTGGTGCGAGTTTGACCTCGCCACCATTATGATCGCGGGCAAAATATAAGGCTTTTTGGATGTAATCTTCATCCAATGAGCTAAAACTTTTGCTATTGCCATCATTTGCAGTAACCTGAATACTTGTGATCGCGCCTAATGAGGCAAAATCATTCGCATCTTCCACAATCACTGTTCGGGTTCTATCTGGCGCACTCAAGTTATCATCAACACTATCAATCGCACTGTATATAATGTGATAAGTGCGGTCATTTGGGTTGTTGCTATCAATCGCCGACAGAGGTGGATCAAGATTGTAGTCTGAAACAATGATTGATGTAATGGCAACATTATTACCCGCATCCGCTGGGATCAAACTCACACCAGGATCGATAAAAGTTTCTCCTGCTTTGATGCGCATTAAAGAAGAGCCATGCAATGAAAGCATGTGTCTGGCTGGGTTTTCATCACCACTTTGGTCGCTAATGCTTACTTTCCAACTTTCAGTATCGGTATGATTAGCCTCATCAGTGACGCGCAGGGTTATTTCATATACATTATCGCCATTGGCATCGGTTGGGTGTTCAAAATCTTTATAGTCTAAATTTACCTGTCCGGTTTTTTTGTTAACGACAAATTCAGATGCATCAGCGCCTTCCAGTGTATAAACCACACTTCCAAAAGGAGTATTACCATCAAGAACTGGCGTAATACTGGTGTAATGACCAACCTCATCAAACTCTTCGCCAACAAAGCCTACCACATCAAACTTTGTGTACTCAGGCACAGTTACATCTGAGATTGGATGAATTGAAAATTGCCCATTTTCAAAAGAGTTTTTTTCAATGAAGTTACTGCCAGCATAAAGTTGAAAAGACGCCAGTAATGAAGATAGTAAAGTAAAAGTGTTAATGGTTTTAATCAAAACTTTATTGTAATTGTTAAATCCAAGTTTTATTTGCATCATTATTGCGTCTCTCAAAAAAATTACTGAAATTTTTCAATAGGTTCAGGTGGCTGTCCAAAAAGGCTACGGAATATATTTAGGTCAGTGAAACTAACAAAACCCTTGTTATCAAGATCTGCATCGCATAGATTTTCAAAGCCTTCTTTATCAGTTTCTCTGGCCAGGATTAAATAGGCTGAGACAGCCTCCTGGTCATGTACGGGTACTTCACGCATTATTTCGTGGAAGAATCACCGATTTTCACTGCCCCGGCGCTTTGCCAAACAAACTCTTGAATATTGCCAGATCGGCAAAATTGACAAAGCCGCTGCCATCAAAATCAGCGTCAGCATTGCTGCTGCCAAAAGCCGATTTAAACAGGGCGAGATCAGCAAAGCTAACAAATCCATTGTTGTCCAAATCCGCGTCACAGAGATTGCCATAGCCATCATTGTTGCTGTCGCGCTGGTCAGGATTGGAAGTTAAGGGACAGTTATCGGTAGCATCAGGGATTCCATCTCTGTCAGTATCAACAATCACATCCGTAAAATCACGCCAATAGAATCCTCCACCAGGAGAACCGATTAAAACCCTGGATGAGTCAGGTTGAATCGCTATTGGAATTGCCATAGGCCATTCCAGTCCTTGGTTGACCTGTTGCCAATTTGCTCCACCATCAGTTGTTCGGAAAATACCGCCCGAGGATTGCCTGAAACCGCCAGAAGTATAGGCTGATGAAGAACTGGCATACATAATGTCCGAGTTCTGTGGATCAACAGCTACATCTCTGACATAGGCAACATTGGCAAGAATCATTTGGCACGCCTGGCCAAGGTTGTTCAAATCAGAAATGTTGCATGAATAGACGCCCTGGCTGGTATTGTCCTGAAAAACCGCAACCAGCACTCTGTTGGCGTGATTGGCATCGAAACTGATTGCAGAAACACCTCCCCATTGTCCGCGATTAAAGACACTGCCGCTGTTAAAGCCGCCAATATCACCTTTCGTTAAAACAACTTGCCAGCTTCCAATATCGCCATTATTGGAAACAAACAGCCCGTTTTCTCCTCCAGCGAGGATTTTTCCGGTTTGTGGATCAATGGCCGTCGTGCGGCAACTAGAATTGCAATCAAATACCATCTGCCATGTATTGCCATGATTGGTGCTGCGGAATACGTTTCCATCAATAGTGACATACAGATGCCGATTATTGACAGGACTGGCAGGATCAATTGATAATCCATAAACTTCAGCAGTTGGCGTAATGCCAGTCAAAGCTGCTTGATTCCATGATTGTCCATAGTCAGTGCTGTAATAGGGTGAGACTGGCTGTCCCTGATCTCCAGATGCGAGCATCCACACGCGTTCTGGGTATGCTGGATCAGACGCCAGCGCAGCCACAACGCCACCATAGGAATGACCATCAATTCCCGGCCATTTGTCTGTGTCATGAATACATAATTTCCAGTGTTCGCCACCATCACGACTGACCAGACATCCCAGGTCATTCAGTCCAGCATAAATGACTTGACTGTCTGCCTTGTTAATCTCGAGAATAAAAGGCGTAATGTTATCAACGCCGGTCGATTGCCAACCTGTCTGCTCGTTACCGTGAGTCGTCAGGTTTGCTACCGTTAATAAACTGTCTACACTATCAGTCACGCTAAAAACAAACTGGTTTGTCACCCAATAAAGCTTGTTGCTGTCTGACAAGTTAAAACCAATCGTGTTCGCCCGGCTAGCCGATCCCGGATTTAAAATCGAATGAATTTTTGACCAACCCAACTGCCAGTTTTCAGCTGTTCCCGCCCATTGTTCAACATTGCCTAATTCCTCTACCAGCCAGCCACTATCAAAGTCAGGTGTTTGGCTGGAATGTTGAATACGCCATGCAGCCTGCCGGGGCAGGTCATGATACCAGCTGGTATAGATATTAAAGACACGTAGCTGAGTTGGATCGGCGTTATCTTGCTGAGGCCATAACAACAGATGAGGGTTTTTACCGGTTGGAAACATAGTGCTATCAAATACTTCGTGCCAGACGTTAGTAACCACATTCGTGGAAAATTTGATACCCGCAGTACCAATTGTCGAATTCTTATAAGCGACAAGTGCATAATGAGGGGCTACCGGATGAAAAACAAAATCTGTCGGCTCGTTCTCATTACCAATTGCTTGCCAGGAAAAACCGCCATCCCTCGTCAAATAAATAGCAGGCTGCGGGATATCAATAAACCGCGTTGATGTTGAAAGTACCGCGACTAGATCCGGGTTTTGTGGATGAATGATAATTTTTGTACCGACAATTTCAGTATTTGCAGGAATATTACTGGAATCTTGAGGACGGGAAACAACGTTGAAAGTTAATCCGCCATCATTGCTTCGCATGATGACAGGAACAAGCAAACCATTTCCATCAAATACGCGGTTATAGGCTGGCGTAACCGAGGCATAGACAATATCCGGATCACTGGGTGAAATCGCGATAAAGTGAAATACCCGCCGATCACCGCCAATGATCAGACTGAAATGTCTTCCCTCGTCCGAACTTCGATAAATGCCTCCATCAGTTGCCAGAAATAGTATGTCTGGATTATCTGGATGAAAGGCCGCGCCAATAACATGGGTTGAATACATGCCGCTTGCAGCCCCTATGATCTGCCATTGTTGATCGGAAGATCGCTTGATATAGGCGCCGCCAAGGTCCGTTGTGACGATAATGGTGCCGGTTGGCCCGGCAGCCGCGTAATTCATGGCGCCCCCACCACCAATATTGGTGCGCTGCCATATTGAATCTTGTGCGCGGAGATTGTGTGAAAAAGAAAAACAAACCACGAAACTAAAAATAATTTTAAACGCGATATTCAATGTCTTCATAACAATCAAAGTATATTCAGGACTTGTGGCAAAATAATTATCTGAACCAGCAGCCTATAATCCTTATTGTCTTTAAGGTCTATAGCCAGCAATTACGAGGCCATAAAGCCTAAATCTTTTACGGCGAAATTACCCAGATTTGGAAACATAGCCAGCAGATCTGCATCGCTGATTCCCATCCATTTGGCAAGCGTGGCTCCGTATTGATCGTTGGAAATTTTGGGAATGATGCGACCGGCATTACCGGAGTCATCATTTCCTCCCGGAGTTAAATCGGGTAGTTCACCATGAATTTTTCCACCATCGACCGCATCACCCATCACCAGGGCGTAGCTTGCCCAGCCATGATCAGTGCCGCCTCGATTACGCGCCATGGACCGTCCAAATTCGGATAGGGTAAATGTAGTTACTGAATCAGTAATGCCCAGTTCTACAGTGGTTTGATAAAAACTGTGCAGCGCTTCATCCAGCAGGGATAATCTTGCAGCATGCGGTATCAGTTGGCTGTCATGAGTATCAAAACCACCTAATTTGGCAAAAAACACTTGCCGTTGCATGCCCAGCCCACCCGCTGCATCCCTGGCATAAATTAATCGTGCGATCATTCTTAACTGGGCAGCAAGATCGTTTTTGTCGTTATATGGAGTCTGGATAAGGCCGTCACTCAGTGCGACTGCTCCTGTCAGGGAATTCACGCGCTGTTCTGTGGTCGTGGTTAGCCTGGCAATCTGTTGTTGTAGTACATTTTGGTAATTCAAGTTCAACGTGTCATGCCATGAATTAGTCAGGCTGGCGCTACGTGAAGCGGGTGGCGTATAGTCGAACGAAAACTGTTTAACATTGCTGCTGTTGAGTGAAAATGGCTGGGTAAGGTTTCCTGATTGCCATAAATTGCTTCCTGCCAGACTGAATGATGGAGAGATATCCTGGTTACTGTTTGCCTGCACGAGTAAGTCAGCAATCAGCCCGCCCCAACCCGGATGACTGGCTCCCGATTGGGGCGCACGATTTGTTTGCGCTATTTCGGCTTGATGACTATGTGAAAAAAGATCTGGAGGGACTCTAACACCAATATTGTCTCCATTGGCGAAGGCGAGAAATTGTTCCCGGCTAAGTGGTTCAATAAGGTTTCCGACATTACTGATCAGCGCCAGTTTATTGTTGTTATACAAGTCTCTCACTTTAGGCATGCTGGGATGAAAACCGTGCTGGTTTCCAGTCACCGGCAACAGTTGATTATGTGGAATTGCCAGCGCTCCGCGAATTGCTGCATACTGCTGATAACGTTGGCTCTCGTAGGGGATAAACAGATTAAACGCATCATTGCCTCCGCCAAGATAAATGCACACCAGACTTTTCTGGTCGGTAATACCTGAATAATCAGCCGGTGCTGCCAAAGCACTGTTGAATAACCCCAGTCTATTTTGCTGAATCTGCAGTGTTGAACCAGCAGTCAACAAGGCAAGATTTTGCATGAATTTTCTGCGATTTAAATTGATATTCGTTTTCATGATCCTGTCTCCTATTGCTGAATGAGATATTCCGGGGAACTGACAATCAACTTGATCGCGTCTTTGACTTTTGCCTTTTTGCCTTCATCACCTTGCGGAAAGGTCTGACCTAAATGAGTGAGAAGAATCTGGCGCAGACTGGGCGACATAAGGTTGTTGAGCAAGATCAGGTTTAAATGATCGACAAGTTGTTCAGGTGAATCAGCCAAAGGCAGTTCCTGGGTGATATCAATCGAGGTATAACGCTGATCACCACGAATCATAAAAATAATGGCATTAAAGGTATTCACATGGGTATTTTCTGTGGCTATCTGGAACTCTGGAGCAACCAGGTTTTGGTCATGAACGACGCCAACTGGTGAAAAATCAGGCAAGAAAAAATTGAACACTGTCGGTGAACGTAAAACCGTTTGACCAAGCGTTGTTTCAAACTGAGCCAGTCCACCATTAAAAGGTAATTTGTAATAATCATAATTACCCTGGCCGCAGCTATTTCCGCCATAAAAACTGCCTTGTTTAACAACCGGGATAGCCGGAAAAGCCCGCCATAAATGGGTAATCCGTAACATCGGTTCACGCAATTTACCAAACGTCTGGGGCATTGTCTGATACCCGTTTCGTGCTTCCTGATCCAGTAAAATTGCTTTAATCACAGCCTTCAGGTCGCCTCTTGTATTCTCGCCATTATTGTTGAATACACTGGCAACGCGGGCAACATAAGCGGGTGATGGATTACTGGTAACCAGTCTCTGAATCAGTTGTTTGCTGATAAAAGGCCCGACATTGGGATGATTAAACAGATGATCCAGGGTTTTGTCTAGATCCTGTTTGGCAGTCCCACCGGCAGCAATGACAAAACCGTTGAGCAAGTGTTTTTCACTGGTATCATGAAATGCCTCCCATGCTTTCATGGGATGAATGGTATCACCGTTGCCGATATATTGATCGCGCCAGGCTGACGAATTAGCAAAGTCCCAGCCGGTATAGACTTTCGCAAATTCTTCAATTTCTTGCTGACCATAGGTTGGAATTGGCTTGCCACGGGCATCCAGAACCAAGGTGCCGTCGATATTGAGTTCATGAACGCCAATTGTGAACAATTGCATGATTTCCCGTGCATAGTTCTCATCAGGATGGAAATTAAGCTCAGCGTTGGCTTTCTCGTTTCTGAGCATG
>DRLZ01000073.1 GCA_011322755.1 Crenotrichaceae bacterium | reverse complement strand
AATTGAGGATATGCTCATAACATCAGCTGTGAAGGGAATGTTAAAAGCAATACAATCGTGCATTGCACAGCTTTTTATAGAATAATGTCAATCGTGTTTAGCGTGTACGCAGCATTGCAATGCGCACTGATTATCAGCGATATATATGAGGTAGCCACATGCAGGATCTTAATCATCTCGCCATAATCTGGGTTTGTGTTTTTTTGTCGTCCTATTTCGCCAGGCTGACAAAACTGACCTCGGTTGTCTATTTTCTTGCATTTGGTTGTCTGATGGTTAATACCGGTGTGCTCCCGGAGGAGACGACACCGTTTATTGAAGGTTTTGCCAAAGTTGGCATCATCGTTATTATGTTTGCTCTGGGATTTGAAGAGAATTCCAGCAAGTTTGTGGATGGGATCAAACGTGCGTGGGGTATTGCGCTGTTTGGGGCAATCGGGCCCTTTGCAGTGGCTTATTTTCTTTCCTTGCAGTTCTGGGGAGATGTGAAACTTGCCTTGATGTGTGGACTGGCGATGACGGCAACGGCTGTATCGTTGACCATGGTGTCACTGCGAAGTGAAGGTTTGCATCGGACAGATGCAGCACGTGGAATTATGACATCCGCTGTTCTGGATGATATTGCATCCCTGGCACTGGTTGCATTACTGGTTCCCCTGGCAACCGGGCACTCAGAGATATCATTTGATCAGGTGTTGCTGATTGGAGCGAAAACGCTGTTGTTTTTTGGCATCGTTACATTGCTTGGAATGTGGGTATTTCCCTGTAACAGTTCCATCAAGGTGGAGCGACTCGTTCCGCTCTGGAAAAAGCTGAGTGCCCGTTTTCCTGTTCTTGGACGTCACAAATACGGGATTCCCGTTCTTGAACGCTATGGGGTTCGCAATTTGTTAATGCTGGGTGAAAGCGGTCATTCGACGCTGGTGATTTTGATCCTGGCGATACTGATTAGTCTTGTTGCTCACTCATTTGGTTTTCATCCGGCAGTTGGCGCTTATATGGCAGGGTTAATTCTAAAACAGGAGCATTTCCACGAAAACCAACAGCTCCAGGCACAGGATTATGACCATTGCAAGATGATCATCGATGATGTTGCATTCTCCTGGCTGGGTCCGGTTTTCTTCGTCAATCTGGGTACCAAGATTGTGCTGGATCTGGATATAGTCACCTCTGTCATACCGGAAATGCTGGCTTTAACCATCGGTGTTTTTACAATACAGGTTATTTCAGCAATGCTGGCGGCCAGATACACCGGCAGTTTTGCCTGGCATGAGAGTATTATGATCGGCTTTGGTATGCTGGGGCGTGCAGAACTGGCCTTTGTGGTACTGGATATCGGCTATGTGCAAAATGATATTTTCACGACTGCTGCTTTTTACACATTGATGTTTACTGCGTTCTGGTTGAATATAGCTGTGCCGTTAACGATAAAGTATTGGCGTCCCTATTTTATCGGAGAAAAGCAGCTTGCGATCAGGCTTGGCAGCCGGCAAATTGTGCTTTCAAATCCTGAGAAGAAATAACAAGACAAGCAAGATAGTGCTTGCGGAAGGTGTTTGATGAGAGGCGGTGTTTTCCATTTCTGGGCACAAGAGAACAGGACGACCAGTCGCATGGGCGTTTAGCTTGGTTGGATTAGTTTACCGCAAGGTGTTGCGGTAACAGGAACTTGTATGTTGGAAAATTATGAGTGAATTAGTTTATATTGTTTGTCCGCATTGTCTGTCGGTGAATCGAATTGAGTCTACACGGCTTGGTGACAAACCAAAGTGCGGTAAGTGTCATCAAGCACTTTTTCTTGCTCATCCTGTTGAATTAACCTCGAGTAATTTTCAACAACATATCAGTCGGAATGATATTCCTGTGCTAGTCGATTTCTGGGCGCCATGGTGTGGTCCTTGTCTAACGATGGCTCCTGCATTTGAGGATGCCGCAGCTCAACTGGAACCAGATATTCGTTTAGCAAAAGTAAATACTGAAAGTGAGCAGGGTATTGGCAGCGAGCACGGAATCCGCAGTATCCCGACCTTGGTATTGTTTAAGCAGGGTCGGGAAATAGCCAGACAGTCTGGGGCAATGGGTGTGGCTGATATTGTGGCTTGGGCAAAAGCGCATGTGTAAACCAGGCGGCAGAAGTTTGGGTTACAGTCAAGAAGTCTTTTGCTGAAGCGACTGGGTTATTTCAGCAATGGATGATCTTCAGGTAATTGCCGTGAAATCCACAGTGCCAGTTTGTGCTTCATTTTTGGTCCGGTTTCCTGATCTTCAGGTAGTGGCTGGATAAGTTTGTCGTGAACTAACAATCGGTAGAGTACTTCGACCTTATCTTTTGCCGAATCGGTCGGGCTGAATCGGTCATAACCGCGTTGATTTGCGTAGTTCTCTGCAACTTCAAGCGCTTTGTGTACCAGTTCTGTCTCATTTTTTAATTTTGCCATAATAAAAACCCTTAACTTTTATTGATTCGATTATTGACAATATTTTCTACTACGGCTGGATCAGCCAGGGTTGATGTGTCGCCCAGAGAATCGATTTCGTTTGCGGCTACTTTTCTCAGGATTCGGCGCATTATTTTGCCTGAGCGAGTCTTGGGTAGTGCCGGTGTGTATTGGATAAGATCAGGTGTTGCGATTGGACCAATTTCCTTGCGGACAATATTACGAAGTTCTTGAGTGAGCTCCTCTGAGGGCTGCAAGCCTTGTTTCAGGGTGACATATGCATAAATGCCTTGTCCCTTGATATCGTGCGGAAAACCAACCACGGCTGATTCGGCAACCGCTGAATGCTCGATTAACGCACTCTCCACCTCAGCTGTTCCCATGCGATGACCTGAAACATTCAATACATCGTCAACACGTCCGGTAATCCAGTAGTCGCCATCGGCATCACGTCGAGCCCCGTCACCAGTGAAGTAATAGCCGGGAAACTGGGAAAAATAGGTTTGGATAAATCGTTGATGATCGCCGTACAAAGAACGCGCTTGTCCTGGCCAGCTGTCACCAATGGCTAGAAGTCCAGATGCTTCTCCTTGTTGAACATGACCATCGCTATCAAGAATAGTCGGTGTAATCCCGAAGAAGGGCCGGGTTGCTGAGCCTGGTTTGGTGTCGATTGCACCCGGTAACGGTGTAATCAATATGCCGCCTGTTTCAGTTTGCCACCAGGTATCAACAATCGGGCAACGTCCATTACCAACCACATGGTAATACCACTCCCAGGCTTCAGGGTTAATCGGTTCGCCGACTGATCCAAGAATTCGCAGACTACGACGGTTGGTATTGTTAACCCAGTCATCACCTTGTCCCATCAGAGCGCGGATTGCTGTTGGTGCGGTATAGAAAATATTCACCTGGTGTTTGTCAACAACTTGCCAGAATCGATCGGGATTCGGGTAGGTTGGGATTCCTTCAAACATTAATGTGGTTGCACCGTTGCACAGTGGCCCGTAAACAATGTATGTATGACCTGTAACCCAACCCACATCAGCTGTACACCAGTAGATATCACCATCGTGATAGTCAAATACATAGTGATGAGTGATCGCTGCATAAACCAGATAGCCGCCGGTAGTATGCAGAATGCCTTTTGGCTTACCAGTCGATCCAGACGTATAGAGTATGAACAGTGGATCTTCAGCGTCCATTGTTACAGGTGGACAATCAGGTGAAGCTGCTTCCATTGCCTGGTGATACCAGACATCTCTGGGTGCTTGCCAGCCGATTTCAGCGCCTGTTCTGCGCACCACGAACACATGTTTTACGCAATCACAATTGGCAACCGCTTGATCGGCGCTGGTTTTGAGAGGGATTGTTTTCCCGCCTCTGACACCTTCGTCCGCGGTAATTAAATAAGCACAGCTGGAATCCAGAATGCGATCACGAAGCGCTTCGGAAGAAAATCCCCCGAATACAACAGAATGAATCGCACCAATACGGGTACATGCGAGCATGGCAACTGCGGCTTCAGGAATCATCGGCATGTATAGACAGACCCGATCGCCTTTTTGTACGCCATGGCTTTTTAAAACATTGGCAAATTTGCACACTTGTTGATGCAATTCCCGGTAGCTGAGAGACTTGCTGTTTTCGGGATCGTCGCCTTCCCAGATTATTGCCGTTTGATCGCCCCGGGTTTCCAGATGCCGATCCAGGCAGTTATAGCTTACATTCAGCTCACCGCCTTCAAACCAGCGTATTAAACCTTGCTCAAAATGACAATTGCTAACAGTGTTCCAGGGCTTGCTCCAACTGACAAATTGTTGTGCTTGTTCCGCCCAGAATTGTTCAGAGTCATCAATTGATTGCTGGTAGAGCGCTGCATACTGAGCGGTGTTGAGATGTGTTGTTGCTTGAAGAGCTGTTGGTACAGGATAGCGTTTACTGTCTGACATAACTTTTCCTTGCGGAGATGATGTGTTCACTCAGGTTTCAGGGAAAACAGCCATCCAATGACTGTTTTTTTGATCATCGTGAGCAGAACAGAAATAAGCAGTTTGATGATTGTCCTGTTTTCGACCTGTCAGGTCAATATGATGATCAACAATGTTGGGGAAATAACGATGATTTAATCGAGGACGAATGACAACACAATGCTGTTGCAGTTTTTTTATCATCACAATGAATCATGCGATTGATACACGATTCAACTCTGTCGTTAACGCTGAAGAATTAGGAATGATTGAACCACTCCACGAATAGCGGACAGATTGTGAACGAATAGACTATTTCAGTGAATCACGTTATTTGTATGACAACTGTTCACTTGATCTCCTGAAATAAACGATGGTCTGGATTTGATTCTGATTGTCATCGGTTTT
>DRLZ01000072.1 GCA_011322755.1 Crenotrichaceae bacterium | reverse complement strand
GAGGCGTGGATACCTCTGAACTGTCTTCCAAAACATTTGTCTGTCATTCAGTCGCCGACTTGTATTTTATTGGCGAGACAATTGATGTCACTGGGCATCTGGGGGGTTACAACTTTCAGTGGGCATGGGCATCTGGCTGGTGTGCCGGTCAATATGTTTAACTCTGTTGTTTGAACTGATCTGTTTTGTTAGCAATATTCCTGGTCCGGATTCTGGTTTAAGGCTTTACTACTCTTGTGCTAGCGGTAATATTGAGCAGGTTTTTATTCGATCAGGTATCAGCGTCGTCATACCCGTCAATCTTTTCGAGATTTTATGGCGGAGGGTACTAGAGGCATGAAAAAATTGACAGACTGGATGATTATTTTGGTCATTGCAGGCAGCTGCAGTCTGGTGTTGTCAACAGCGGTGTGTCGTGCTCAAACAGATTCACCGATTCAGGCAAGACAGCTTGGCTTAATTATCAATGCATCGGATGATAACAGTAAGGCACTGGGTGATTACTATATCAAACAGCGTAAGATCCCGGCAGAAAATGTTATCTACGTGCGTTTTCCAGGCAACCGAACCACTTTGACTCGTGCCCAGTTTGCAGGAATAAAAGCACAGGTTGATAAAACCACGGCAAGTCATATACAAGCCTATGCGCTGGCGTGGACTGAGCCATATCGTGTCGAGTGCATGTCAATTACCAGCGCATTTGCATTTGGGTTTAGTGACGGATATTGCAGCAGAGGTTGTAAGCCAACCCAGCAAAGCGCGTATTTTAACTCCAGCTCACACAGGCCGTGGAATCATCACCATGTACGCCCAACCATGATGCTGGCCGGAGCGACATTAACAGATGCAAAACAACTGATTGATCGTGGCGTCAAGGCAGATGCGACTTATCCACCTGGTACAGCATACCTACTCAGCACTTCAGATAAAGCCCGCAATACACGTGCCGGATTTTATCCACTGGTGGAACAGCAGTTTGGTCAGCGATTTAAAATTAAACAGGTGAAGTCTGATATTCTGAGCGACAAAAAAGATGTGTTGTTCTACTTTACCGGATTGACAGCTGTGAAAGGGTTGGATAGTTTAGGCTTTCTTCCTGGGGCGATTGCTGATCATTTGACTTCTAACGGTGGGAAACTCACGCATGCAAAAGGTCAAATGAGCGCACTGCGCTGGCTGGAAGCGGGAGCCACAGCCAGTTACGGAGCCGTTGTTGAACCTTGTAATTTTCCCCAGAAATTTCCAAACCCGGTTATTGTGATTGGGCATTATCTTAACGGTGATTCCCTAATTGAGGCATACTGGAAAAGCGTGGCATGGCCAGGGCAAGGGGTGTTTATCGGGGAGCCTCTGGCGAGTCCATTTAGAATGTTCTAGCTTTCTTTTTGGACTATTTTTCAATCGCCCCATCAGCTTCTTGCCAGGCTTTAATTCCTCCAGCAAGATTTTTTACATTACGATAACCAAGTTTTTGTAGTGACTCTGTGGCTAAAGCACCGCGACCACCAGACAGGCAATAAATGAGTATATCGGTGTTGGTATCCGCGACTGCTGGTTGATTGCCAATCTTGAATTCCAGCACGCCACGCGGGACATTAATCGCCCCTGGTAGATGCCCTTCTGCGAATTCATTTGGTTCTCTCACATCAATGATTGTCAGATCATTAACTTGAGACATGGCAGTGTTGCTGTCAATCTCAGTGATATTACTTTTAGCCGTGTTAACTAGGTCTTGTGCGGTTACAGGCATGTTTCCTCCAAATATACAAGTACTGTCCTCGGAATTATACATTGAACTGCTTGAATATGTCATTGTCGACTAGTCTGAGCTGTTATAATTTCAGCTTTGTATTTGCAGTGGTGATTTTCTATCGTTATCTCATGGAGTGAACTGTTTGTCTGATATTGTTTCGCTGGAAACCAGAAATCTTGAGTGTATTCGGGATGATCGTGTTCTATTCTCACAACTGAATTTTTCTGTCAAACCACATCAAGCATTAATCCTCGAAGGCGATAACGGTTGTGGTAAAACATCATTATTAAGGATTCTGTGCGGGATACGCTTGCCGGATCAAGGGCAGGTGATGTGGAATGGCTTGTCAATACAGGAATCTATATCAGAGTACTACCAGGATATGGTTTACGTTGGACATTTGGATGGGGTTAAAGGTGATTTGTCAGTCGCTGAAAATTTGCGAATGTGTACGGCGCTCGGTTCCAGGTCAGGAATGTCGATTGAAGACGCTTTGAACAAAGTCAGCCTGTCTGGTTATGAAGATGTTCGTGCGCAAGTCTTGTCTGCAGGTCAACGCAGACGCGTTGCGTTAGCCAGTTTATTGTTGAAACGGTGTTCATTGTGGATTCTTGATGAGCCGTTTACAGCGCTGGATCGCACCAGTCGTGGTGTTTTCGAAAACATTATGTCCAGACATTTAAATCAAGGCGGGATGATCATTTTAACATCACACCACAGCATTAATCTGACAGACTCGTCTGTTTACGTCATTAACCTCTCTGCGTAATGAACGATTCATTATATCTGGCATTCTGGTCTTTGTTGCGGCGTGACTTGTTAATTACCTACAGAAACCGCGCACAGGCGATTAATCCGCTGCTGTTTTTCGTGCTGGTTGTCATTTTATTCCCGTTTGGGGTTGGTCCGGATGTGGTATTGCTGAAAACCATGGCGCCTGGAATTATCTGGGTGGCTGCGTTATTGGCGGCATTATTATCTCTTGACAGCATTTTCAGGTCTGACTTTGATGATGGGTTTCTGGAGCAACTGGTACTTAGTCCACATGCTCTTTCGGTACTGGTGCTGGCCAAAGTCATTGCACACTGGCTGGTGAGCGGGTTTCCACTGGTGTTGGTTGCGCCACTACTGGCCGTTTTTTTGGGAATGCCTGCTGACGCAATTGCTGTTCTGGTGTTGACACTGCTGCTGGGAACACCTGTGTTGAGTCTGATTGGCGCGATTGGTGTCGCCTTGACTGTGGGTTTACGGCAAGGAGGGATTATCTTGGCGTTGCTCGTCTTCCCTTTGTATATCCCGGTGCTTATTTTTGCCAGTAATGCTGTACAAATGGCAATGGCTGGTTTTGCAGTGTCAGCACAATTATCCATGCTTGCTGCCTTATTGTTGCTTGCATTGGCATTGGCGCCATTACCCGCTGCCGCAGCGTTGCGCATGAGTTTGAGTTAACATAGCAGGATTACCTTTAGATTGAATTGATGAGTTTAGTATTATGAATATTGTAATGAAGTGGATCCACTTGCTTGGATCTCCGCCTTATTTTTATCGCTTTTCCGGGAAGCTGCTGCCGTGGCTCACTGTTATTTGTGTTGGACTGTTGGTCTGGGGTCTGTATGGGGGGTTGGTACAAGCACCTGCAGATTATCAGCAAAGTGATGCGTTCAGGATTATCTATGTACATGTTCCTGCTGCCTGGATGTCGTTGTTTATCTATGTATCAATGGCAATTGCGGGCGCGATTGGAATTATCTGGCATGTCAAAATGGCAGAGATTGTGTGTATTACCAGCGCTCCGATTGGAGCAATGTTTACCTTTCTGGCGTTGGTTACCGGTTCACTGTGGGGTAAACCAATGTGGGGAACCTGGTGGGTCTGGGATGCGCGTCTCACTTCAGAATTGATTCTGTTGTTCCTCTATTTCGGAGTGATTGCCTTGTATCGGGCTATCGAAGACAAACGGATGGCTGCACGTGCAGTGGCAATTCTGGCGCTTGTTGGTCTGGTCAATATACCGATTATTCATTATTCAGTAGAGTGGTGGAACACGCTTCATCAAGGTCCTACGGTGACAAAATTTGACAAACCATCGATGGCGACCAGTATGCTGATTCCCTTGTTGGTAATGGCGATTGCATTTAAGGTGTACTATTTTATTGCTTTGCTATTGCGCATGCGCACAGAATTATTACAGCGTGAACGTAACAGCAAATGGGTGAAGGAACTGGTGGGTTTGTCATGAGCATCAATGAATTTTTTAATATGAGCGGCTATGCAAGCTATGTATGGGGTTCATTCGGACTTGCATTTGTAATGCTGGTTTGGCAAATCGTGCAGCCGTTAATGGAAAAGAAGGCAATCATTGAGTCTATTCTTAAAAATCAGCTTCGAAGAAGGCAGCGCCAATGAAACCAATACGTAGACAACGCTTATTACTGATTATAGCCATGGTTGCAGCAATTATGGGGTCAGTTGCGTTCGCACTGAAAGCATTTAATGAAAATCTGATGTACTTCTACTCAGTGACCCAGGTTGCCAATGGTGAGTCACCAGACGATCAGGCTTTCAGATTAGGTGGTATGGTTGTCGAGGGGAGTGTCAAACGCCCTGGTGAAGGATTAACAGTCGTTTTTGATCTGACAGACTATCAGAGTACCGTTACAGTTAAATACACTGGGATATTGCCTGATCTGTTTCGGGAGGGTCAAGGGATTATTTCCACAGGACGTCTTGACGCTGATGGTGTTTTTATTGCTGATGAAGTGCTGGCAAAACATGATGAAAATTATATGCCTCCTGAAGTAGCTGACTCCTTGAAACAATCTGATGCAACTAACCAGACTGGGTTGAACAGGTAAGGCTATTCAGAATTTAACAAAGTTTACAAATTATACATTTATCAAAGAGATTATTAAAATAAAATAAAATCTAGCTAAAATAGTTTATTTGGATATGGTTTTATTAAAAAAGCCTATCCGGCGGTATAGACAGAGTATCCATTCATTAATGCAAACGGTAACCAGAGTACCAAAGCAATTATTCTGGGGGTTGCTACCTGGGTTAATTGGTATTGTGTTGATTATCAGCCCATTCGGGATGATGGTCGAGGAGAGTCTTGGCCTTCAGAGTCTGTTTTTATTACGTGGTTATCATAATCCACCGTCTGAAGTTTCACTACTGAGTATTGATGCTGCTTCACTGGATGCACTGGATATGCCGTACAAACCCGGTTCCTGGCCTCGTTCCCTCTATATTGAAATTATTCGTCAATTAAATGCACAAGGCGCGCAGCTCATTGTATTTACTCTGGCGCTGGATCAAGCGCATGATCCAGTGGAAGAACAAGCGTTGGCAAATGTCCTTGCGCTTTCAGACAATGTGATTTTACCGCGTTATATCAAGCAAAGTAGTGATGAACTTGGGTACGTTCTAAACATTGTTGTTCCCCCAGTTGCATTGCTGGAAGACGCTGCACTGGCTTCGGCTGTTTTTCCACTTCCGAAAGATACTGAACGAGTCAGTCGATTCTGGACTTATAAACAAGAAATCAGTGAACCTTCAACATTACCTGTTGTTGTGTTTCATTTCTGGGCAATCAACAAAGAATACACGGCGTTTCGTGATCTGGTCTCAGGGCTCGACTCAAAGTTGGCAGCAAGTCTGCCGGTGGATGCGCACGAGTTATATGAAAACAGGAATATCCATGTATTTATTGATAATATGCGCTGGTTTTTTTCGCATCATCCTGATTTTTTGAAACGCGCAAACCGACTCATTAAATCCAGTCAGACCTGGAGTGCTGAGACGCGCCGGATACTTGGAGCCTGGATCAAACTGTATTCTGAGCAATCAACCGCCTATTTGAATCACTACGGTCCGTCAGCAACAGTTACTCGTTGGCCGTTAACCAATTTACTCAAACAACGAAGTGGATCTCCATTCAAGGACTCTGTGGTATTTGTTGGTATTTCAGAGAATCTGTTTCTGGAACGTAACTATGGTTTTCACACTGTCTTTTCCAGTCCTGCAGCGCGTATCAGTGTTGCAGAGATTGCTGCAACAGCAGCAGCTAATTTGATGGCCAATGAACTGATAGAACCTTTATCTGTTTCTGAACAGATAACATTGATTTTTATCTGGGGTTTTATGGTAGGACTGATTGCATATTATTTGTCAATTCCTCGTGCATTATTAGTAACATTTTGCTTGTCTCTACTCTATGTTATTGTCGCTGTTATCTTATTTCAACGATCGATCTGGATACCGTTGGTCATTCCATTGTTAATGCTGGTTCCTTTTTCATTATTGTGCGGAATAGGCTGTCGGTATCGTCGAAATCAACGGGTTCAGAAGGCAATACATACTGCGTTTAGTCATTATATTCCACCTGCAATGGTTGATAAACTGGCATCACAGAGCCGGATACAGGATTTTCGGGACGAAGGGCAAGTTGTTCACGCGATCTGCTTGTCAACAGATGCAGGTCAATATACCCGTTTGGGGGAAATGATAGAACCCACACAATTAGCCAAGCTAATGAATGATTATTACGAAATCATGTTTGATCCTGTGCAACGCTATCAAGGGTTTATATCAGACGTAGTAGGCGATGCCATGTTAGCGTTATGGACGGGTACTGAAGCAGACAGTTCTTTGTCTACTAACGCTTGTCAGGCCGCATTAGCAATTCATACAGCTGTTGATAACTTTAACAAACACCAGCAATATCCATTACCGACACGTTTTGGTATGCATGCAGGGCAGATTCGGCTGGGGAATATCGGTTCAGCATCGCGCTTCGAGTATCGACCAGTGGGTGATTGTGTGAATACCTCGAATCGAATTGAGCGCCTCAATAAGCTGCTTGCTACTCATTTGTTAATATCTGCCGATGTTGTACCCGATGAGAAGGTTTGTATTACGCGCCATATTGGTTCATTTTTGCTTGAAGGGAAATCGAATCCATTAAGTATATATGAGCTAGTGGGTATCACTGGGCAGGTCACAACAAGCCAGATTGAAACGAACCTGCTGTTTGATCAGGCTCTGGAAGCATATACCAAGGGAGACCTGGAAAATGCACTGCTGTTGTTTGACAGTGTTTTACAACGTTCTCCTGAGGATGGTCCATCAAGATTCTATTATCAGCGATGTGGGTTTTGTTTGTCAGATCAACAAAAACAGGAGAGTTGGACTCCAGTTATAACCATGTGATTATTTAATTCATCTAGACATTGTTTTAATAGGTTATTGCGGTGGTCTCGATGGATTGCTCGGTTTGTGCCAGATAACAAATGAAACTAAGGAAGCTTTATCGTTAATAAAATAGTAATGACCTGGCATAATTGTAATAATTTATAATGGGAAATTTAATCTGGAATGAACCCCAGGTAGTAATAATGTGAATATTCACATTGCTCTTGTCAATCATGAATGAGGAGAATAAACTGCAGTTAACTTAATAATAAATAGTAAAATCAATGCTTCAACTCACAAGAGTACTGTTGTCACTGATAATTATTACGGGGGTGTCATCTGTTTTTGCTGATGACTCTTGTGGTGAACAGGCAGCCAGGATCACCTCGATACAAGGTACTGTTAAAATACGCAGAAGTACCTCTTTGGAGTGGTTGCCTGCGAATTTAAACGATAGTCTTTGTGGAAATGATGCAGTGCGTACCGCTGCACATAGTCGAGCGACCTTGCTTGTACAGAAAGAAACAAATATCGTTTTGCATGAACGCAGTACTGTGCGTTTTACAAATGGTCAGCCGGGTAAAAATGGGCTGCTAACCCACTTATTAAATTTATTTTCAGGCGAAGCCTATCTGCGCAGTCGTCGACCGCGTGAGTTAGGTATTGAAACACCGTTTGTCAATGCCATGCACGAAGGCACTGAATTCCTGGTCAAGGTCAATCAAAACAGCACCCAGGTCGTGGTGTTTGATGGTGTTGTGGTGGCAAGCAACAGCCAGGGCAAGCTCAGCATCAGCGAAGGCCAGTCAGCGCTGGCGATGCAGGGACAAGCCCCGGTGATTGGCCCAACAATCGACTTGCGCGATGCGGTGCAATGGACACTGTATTACCCGCCAGTTATCGACTACACAGCAAGCCAAAAAAGCCCGTCCTATCAAACACTCAAACCAGCGCTGGATCGTTATCAGACAAACGACCTGACTGGAGCGATTGCAAAACTCAACAGCTTGAGTGCAACACAGCGCACTGCAGATTACCATATTCTCTATGCCAGCCTGTTACTCACCGTAGGACAGGTTGAACAAGCCAACCAGCACCTCGATCAAGCACAACAACAAACCGGACAAAATGCCAGGATACTTGCGATCCGCTCCATCATCGCACTGGCAAAAAATGACCAGCAACAAGCCCTCAAACTAGCACAGCAAGCTCAGCAGCTGAACCCCAAAGCATCCTCAGCAAATATCGCCTTATCCTATGCCTACCAGTCGCTATTTGATATCGACAAAGCGCTTGAGAGCGCAACACAGGCAGCGCAATCAGCGCCAGATAACGGACTGGCCTGGGCCAGAGTATCGGAAATGGAATTAGCAACAGGCGATGTTGATGCCTCAATGCAAGCAGCCAGAAAAGCCCAAACACACAACCCCAAACTGGCAAAGACCAACACAGTACTCGGGTTTGCACGTCTTGCCGAACTGGATCTCAGTGATGCAGAGCAAAGTTTCCGCACCGCCATCGAACGCGACCCCTCCGACCCGCTTGCCAGACTCGGTCTGGGACTTGCAAAAATCCGTCAGGGACATATCAAGTCCGGTACCAGAGAAATGGAAACCGCAGCCAATCTTGATCCGGATAACGCCTTAATCAGGAGTTATCTTGGCAAGGCGTATTACGAACAACGCCGTGGTGATATTGCCTCCACAGAATATGCAATTGCAAAACAGCTGGATCCCAAAGACCCAACCCCGTGGTTTTATGATGCGATATACAAACAGACAGTTAATCGCCCTGTTGACGCCTTGCACGATATGCAAAAGGCCATTGAACTCAATGATAATCGGGCTGTGTTTCGGTCCAGGTTGTTGTTGGATAGCGATTTGGCTGCTCGAAATACGGGACTTGCTCGCGCATATACTGAAACAGGATTTGACCAGGCAGCCTCACAAGAGGCCTATAACGCACTGATTTATGATCCAACGAGTTGGTCTGCCCATCGGTTTCTTTCTGATTCGTTAGCCAAGACACCTCGG
>DRLZ01000071.1 GCA_011322755.1 Crenotrichaceae bacterium | reverse complement strand
TTATTTAGCCTGCAAAGAATAATTACCAAGAGAAACAGTCAATTAAGCAATTTTCTTGAAGTTATACTGAAGACAATCATACGGTATATTTAGACAACTTGCATCTCTGGACTACAAAATGTAGCACCACATTTAAGGGTAGTTGAATACACTCAACCTCAGTCTAGAATCGTTTGGTTTTTATCATCTTTGTTGTTTCAGACAATACCAAGTTTCGACGATCACTTACAATCTGTTAGACTGTGCCTCATTTACAGCTCTACTAGCAAAACACTGCTCAAAATCAATCTCCACCCTTATGCTTAAATGGCTGAAAGCAATTGCTCTTCTGATTATCCTGGGAATTCTTATCGCCGGTCTAGGCGCTTATCTGCTCTATCGTTATTACGAACCTGAATTACCTGACATCAACAGCTTGAAACAGGTTGAATACAAGCTCCCACTCAGAGTTTACACGCAAGATGGAAAACTACTCAGTCAGTTTGGAGATCAAAAACGTGTTCCGGTTTCATTGGATGACACACCAGAAAACTTGATTAACGCTTTCCTGGCAGCAGAAGATGACCGATTTTATGAACACCCTGGTGTTGATTACCAGGGCCTGCTTAGAGCCGTTATTGTCTATCTAAAAACCGGGCAGAAAAAACAAGGCGGTAGTACAATCACCATGCAGGTTGCGCGTAATTACCTGTTATCCAGCGAAAGAACATTTGAGCGCAAACTGAAAGAAATTATCCTGTCATTAAAGATAGATAAGCAGTTTTCAAAACAGGAAATTCTTGAACTGTATTTAAATAAAATTTATCTGGGTCATCATGCATATGGCATTGGTGCAGCTTCTTACATCTACTTTGGGAAAAAGGTCGCTGATTTAAGCCTGGATGAAGTTGCCATACTGGCAGGATTACCCAAGGCACCATCAACAGATAACCCGGTTACCAGCCCGGAACGAGCCAAACGACGTCGTGATTATGTGCTTCGTCGCATGCTGGAACTTGGCTATATCAACCAGCAACAACATCAACACGCATCAGAGCAGCCTGTCATATCCAAGGTTCACAATGAACAAATCCAGACACTGGCACCTTATGTCGCTGAAATGGTTCGCCAATTTATGGTGGACTGGTATGGTGAAGATGCCTATAGTAAGGGATTTCAGGTCTATACAACGATCAACTCCAAACAGCAATCACAGATTGAAAATTCACTTAGAAATGCCTTACATGCCTATACTCAACGTCATGGCTATTTCGGATCCATAGCAAAAATTGTTGATTTTCAGGAAAATGATACGGCGCAGTGGGATCTGGTATTAGCGAACCATCAATCAACAGGGGACACGGTTCCAGCTGTTGTCACTGCAGTCAAGAAACAGTCGATTGTTGTCTACACAGGAAACAATCAATACAAAACCATCTCTTGGAAAGGACTGGCATGGGCGTTACCTTATCTGGCACAGGGTCGAACAGGAAAAAAACCAACCCGCGCCAATCAAATCACGACACCTGGGGATATTATTCGTATTCGTAAAGATGATGCAGGTCTCTGGAAACTGGCACAAATTCCTAAAGTGGAAGGTGCAATGGTCGCGTTAAATCCGATTGATGGTGCGATTACTGCGTTGCAAGGTGGTTTTGATTTTACCAAAAGCAAGTTCAACCGGGTCACGCAAACTCAGCGTCAACCCGGCTCAGGTTTCAAACCGATTGTCTATACGACTGCGCTGGAAAAAGGATTCACTGCTGCAAGTATCATCAATGACGCACCAATCGTTTTTGATGCTGCGCAGAATGGAGACGAGTGGCGACCAGAAAATTTCAGTCACAAATTCTCTGGACCAACGCGACTGCGGGTCGGTTTACGAACCTCGAGAAATTTAGTATCGATTCGTTTAATGCGTGAAATAGGTATAGATACTGTACGCAACACGGCTATTCGGTTTGGCTTTCCTGAGCAGCAACTTCCCAAAAGTCTAACGCTGGCATTAGGTAGCGGAACCGCGTCACCATTGCAAATGGCTAGAACATTTGCAACATTTGCCAACGGCGGCTATCGTATTGACCCCTATTTTATTCAACGCATCGAGTCAGCTGATGGCAAGGAACTTTTTCGGGCAAAACCAAAAACAGCATGCGCCCAATGCAGCAACCCAGCTCCTGTCATTATCGATCCGGACGTACACTATATTATGCACTCCATGCTGCAAGATGTTGTTCGAAGAGGTACTGCCCGCAGGGCCAAGGCTCTTGGTCGATCTGACCTGGCAGGTAAAACCGGTACCACCAATGACCAACGCGATGCATGGTTCAATGGCTTCTCGCCAACAATGGTTGCAACCGCATGGGTTGGATTTGATTCATCGATACCTCTCGGGTCTCGTGAAACCGGGAGCCTGGCAGCGCTGCCGATGTGGATTAGTTTCATGAAACAGGCACTCAAAAACATTCCGGAAAAACATTTCGAACAACCGGAAAACATTGTGCAAGTTCAAATTGACCCGACAACAGGTTTACTTGCACCTGCTAATGCATCCAACGCGATTACCGAAATTTTTCGAAATCAATATGCACCATCGGAATATGCAACACCATCAAGCAAAAACACTGCTAACCCAGAGGACAGTAACAATGAGGTCGAGTCATTATTCTAAACGTTCTGAACAAACAATCCGCGCGCAGATCGCACAGGAAGCTGCACGCATAATTATTGAAGATGGAGTCCTGAATTACCAGACAGCAAAAACCAAGGCCGCGCATCGTTTAGGAATGTCAAACACCGAAACCAGACTTCCGTGTAATCAAGATATTGATCATGAAATGCAGCAATACCATCTGATTTATTCAGGACCGGAACAACTGAACCAGCTTCTCCAACAACGAACAGCTGCATTGGAAGCAATGCAGTATCTTGAGCAATTCTCACCTCGACTCACAGGCCCCGTTTTATCAGGCGTTGCAGGACAGCACAGCAGTGTGATACTCCATGTCTTCGCCGACACACCAGAAGCAATCATCACAACTTTGCTGGATGCCGGGATCCCTTTTGTGGAAAAATCACACGAGGTCACATCGCCTCAAGGTAAGCTGGAATCATTTTCGCGTCTCTGCCTTCTAGTTGATAACATCACGATTGAGCTTCTGTTATTCCCCCATCACTACTTACATAACAGAACCAAAACAAAAGGTTTATTAACTAAACGAGCGACAACACGGCAGGTTCAAAGATTGCTCGGACAAACAATCAGAAAAGTAAACCCTTTACAACCCATTCAGTCTGCTTAGCGCACACGACAGGCAGCGCTGTAAACTGACTGGAATATCATCTACAGGGAACAACGCCACAAACAAATAACAGAGTGTCTTATTTGATGAAGAGGGAGCTACACGGTTTCTAGACGAAACCGGGTAGGCAGTTTATTTAGAATATTTACGACGGAATTTGTCGACCCGTCCAGCAGTATCAACAATCTTCTGCTTTCCTGTATAAAAAGGGTGACAGGAAGAGCAAACTTCTACTGTTAAATCATGATCAAGTGTAGACCGTGTTTCAATCGTAACTCCACAACTACAGGTGATTTTAATCGGATTATATTCTGGGTGTATACCTTGTTTCATAGAGCTTGCCTGTTGTGAATAGCGAACAAAAGAGCGTAATGATACGAAATATACCACCAATCTTCAAGTCTATCGCTTGATTCTACCACTTAATATCAGGAAAATTTTCATATTATGCTTGTTGCAACACTCAATCTGAACGGCATTCGCTCGGCACAACGCAAAGGTTTTTTTGACTGGTTAGCAGACACCAAACCAGACATTATCTGTTTGCAAGAACTAAAAGCACAGCTGAATCAACTGCAAGATCCAATATTCTGGCCAGAAGACTACCACTGTTTTTATCATGCTGCCGAGAAAAAAGGTTACAGCGGCGTGGCTATTTTTTCACGCAAAAAACCGGATTCGGTGGTTGATACCATGGACTGGAATATTGCCGATATTGAAGGACGGTATATTGAGGCTGTGTTTGGTCATTTACACATTGCTTCCATTTACCTGCCATCGGGTACTTCTGGCAGTGAACGGCAAACCATTAAATACCAGGGAATGGATAAATTACGAGCCAAAATGAAACAGCAATTAGCATCAGGAGATGACTACATACTTTGTGCTGACTGGAATATTGCGCACACCAAATTAGACATTCGCAACTGGCAATCCAATCAAAAGAATTCGGGTTTTTTACCGGAAGAACGTGCATGGCTGGATCAGCTCTATAAAGAAGATGGCTGGATTGATGCCTTTCGTTCGGTCAACAAGGAGCCGTATCAATACTCCTGGTGGTCTAACCGCGGGCGTGCATGGACAAATAATGTGGGCTGGCGCATTGATTACCAACTGGTCACACCTTCGCTGAGAAACCGGATTCAATCTGTTGAAATCTATAAACAACAACGCTTTTCGGATCATGCGCCAGTATTGATTGAATACGACTATGCGTTCTAAACACAATTCGATTGAAACACTCGGAAGCCGGCGAACAACTTTTCAATCAATTTTCAGCCTGCGCATGCTAGTCGCTGGCATCATGGGATTTTATGCAGGGCTGCCGCTACTGTTAACTGGATCTGTTTTACAGGCATGGATGCGTGAATCCGGTATCGACCTAGCGACCATTGGCGTATTTGCGCTGGTTGGACTACCGTATACCTTAAAATTCTTATGGGCGCCACTGCTTGATCGCTTCTCACCTACTCGACTCGGGCGCCGACGCAGCTGGTTACTGATCGCTCAACTATTGCTTGTCATCTCGCTTGTTGCTCTGGCTTATACAAACCCAGCCTTATCGACAACAATGGTGGCAGTCTGCGCAATGATCATCGCTTTTTTCTCAGCAACCCAGGATGCTGTCATTGATGCTTATCGACGTGAGAGCCTGACAGATTCGGAGCAAGGATTGGCTGCGTCTTTCTATGTGAATGGCTATCGTGTCGGTATGCTGCTGGCTTCTGGGGGAGGGTTGATTATTGCTGACATGACAGGCTTCCACACCATGTACCTGGGAATGGCTGCAGTTATGGCTACCGCAATACCTGTAACACTATTGGCAGCAGAACCAGCTCCGCATCCTGATCAGC
Source organism: Crenotrichaceae bacterium (assembly GCA_011322755.1). Classification (GTDB taxonomy): domain Bacteria; phylum Pseudomonadota; class Gammaproteobacteria; order Methylococcales; family DRLZ01; genus DRLZ01. The sequence goes on along the minus strand of DRLZ01000071.1, from coordinate 6,873 downwards.
CAAAAACACTGAATCAAGCTGTGGTACAACCTTTTGTCGAATTTTTAAAGCGTAAAGACGCTGTGCTGATTTTATTGTTCATTGTTTTATATAAATCAGGAGACACCATGGCAAGCCATATGACCATGCCTTTTTATCTGGACATCGGTTTCAGCAAAACAGAAATTGCAGCGATTGTGAAACTGTTCGGTTTCTGGGCAACTATTTTAGGTGGGATACTTGGGGGCATTCTGATATTACGCATAGGAATCTACGCAGCGCTTTGGCTATTCGGAATCCTTCAAGCTGTTTCAACAGCTGGGTTTGCTGTACTTGCCAACATCGGTGCATCGATGACCGGTCTCGCCGCCGTGATTAGTTTTGAAAATATTTCCGGTGGCATGGGAACAGCCGCATTTATTGCCTATATGGCAAGCCAGACAGACAAGCGTTTTTCAGCAACACAATACGCATTACTTTCAAGTCTGATGGGCGTTCCACGTGTGCTGATAGCCGTTCCAACCGGAAAAATTGCAGAACTCTTTGGATGGCAACAGTTTTTTTTAATCTGCACAGCAGCCGCAATTCCAGGGCTGTTACTGTTATTGCGTTTAAGACGCTAACAAAGACTGATCAAACTCAGAGTCAATAAAAAACCGCCACCGGGATGAGTTATAATCAACTCATCCCGGTGGCGGCAGGATCAATCAGTAATTTTGATTCGTATGAATTATTACTGAACAATCTCTCTCAGCTGTAACAGCTCATACAAATTACGCTCATCATCATCACGATGGATTAGCTCGGCCTCAAACACAGCACCATTAATTTCCAGTTCTGGAATATGGATAATACTGGTGGCATTATCAAACCTGGAGCGCTCACGCTCTGCGGCAAAAGCTGGCGTACCCGGTGTATGCGGAGCTAAGCTAGTACGTCTAATGCGAATTGCATATTGGTCGTCATTAAATGCATCAAAAATAACAAATGGCCCTTCAGTTACTAATACAGATTCCTGTGTAATACCAGTCACCGGGTCTGTTTCTCCAGTTATGATTTGAGTTGTGATATGTGTATCAATGCCGCCATTTCCATCTCTTTGCAACTTACCAGCGACCACAAAGTAATAAGTGCCTGGCTCATCAATACCAATTTGTAACTGGTTGGCTTGCCCAAAATCTGGATGAAGCTTACCCGCGACAGCACTTCGAAGTGCACCAACCGTACTTAAGTACTCAATTGCAAATATTCTTCTCCCTCTGATCTGGTTAGTACTAGCTATACCCCAATCAGCTGGAATAGGATCAATACCATTAATAAGCTCATTTATGGCCTGATCAGTAAGAAACTCTTTCTTCAGAACAATAACGATGCGATTATCCTGGCCCTCACATGGAGTACCTGTTCCGCAAAAATCTATATCAATAATCTCGTTTCCTGGACTTTGAATTTCAAACCAGTCTTCATCACCGCCGCTCAATAGCTGCGCCAACAATATTTTACCGGACGCTAAAGGATCAGTTCTTACAGTTCCATCATTATCAAAACCGTTGTTTGGCTCAGTTTCTACATCATTAAAGTTAGAATCAACGACCGGGTTATCAGGATTCGTAGGATCACTCAGCGTCACCGTTATTCGATAAACTGCGTCCACAAAAGTGTCAGTAATTGGCGAGCCATCTGCTGCCACTGTATCTGGCGCAGGTCTAACCAGCAGGTAATACGTTCCAGCCCGTTCTGCAGTCACTGATAATTTAAATCTTGGATCATTAGTCCCCAGACGATCACCCACTGACGTTGCGTTCACAGCACTGGCGATTGTGTTGCCTGCCCTGTCAACCATGGTCAGAGTCCATGAACCGCTGGCTTCAGATGTCTCAATGGTTACAATTTCATTATTCTGTGTAGTCTCAAAACGAAACCAGTCCTGATCTGCACCAGAAAATAATTGACCTGTAAACTGAACTCCTGATGCGATGGGATCAGCACTTACAGCAGAGTTATTTGGCTCACTTTCACCTGGTAATTGAGTATCATCAACGATCGGTATCCCATTAGTACCAGTACCAGTACCAGTACCAGTACCAGTACCAGTACCAGTACCAGTACCGTTTCCGTTAGTGGACGTCACTGGAGCATCAAACAATGACTTGGCATCTTCCCAGCCCAAAGCTTGAGCCGAGGTATTCACCCCAAGCACGCTAACAACCGCGATTGTTAATAATAACTTTTTTCGCATTACCTAAACCTCATAATCATAAAGGCGAACAACAATCGCCATAGTTTTCTATTGAAAAGTTCCTAGATGAAATATAGCTGAAGATTGAAAAAGCACTAGGTCTTTACAAAATCATTTGACCAGGATCCGATAGATTCTTAATAAAACAGTGAATTGACGAATACAGTTCGCCAATATCAACATGCCCGGCTTCAGATAGTCTGCTAAAAAAGGGATCGTTTGATCTCACATTGTGAATAGTCAAACCAACCAAAACAACATTTTTATGAAATCGCTTTATCATAGAAACGGTGTTACCGACAGTATAAAGAAATTAACTAGCCATTAATCAGGTAATGAGCAAAGATACTGGCAATATAGCCCAGAAATATCACCGGAGTCCAACGCATGTGACTAAAAAAAGTGTACATACCTTTTGATTGCCCCATCAACGCGACACCCGCAGCAGAACCTATTGCCAACAGCGAGCCGCCAACACCTGCCGTCAGTGTAACCAGCAACCATTGATACAAATCCATCTCATGTCCCATATTGAGTACGGCAAACATCACCGGTATATTGTCAATAATCGCTGATAGCAATCCGACCAGAACATTTGCACCTGTATCTCCCAAGGTACCGTACATGGCATGTGACGCGAGTTGCAAGTAACCAATATAACCCAACCCACCAACGGCAAAAACAACACCAAAGAAAAACAGCAAAGTATCCCACTCTGCATCTTTGACTGCATCAAAAATATCTACATTATCTGGCTCATCCTGAACTGGTTTTGGCAGAATAATCCGGCTGTGAATATCTTTGTTGAGAAAATAATAAAACAACATTAATAAAGAAAAACCAGTCATCATCCCCAGAAACGGTGGTACATGGAGAAAATTCTCGAAACTGACTGCTAATCCGATGGTGATAAGAAACAAGATACATACGCTTATAGCGCCACGCTTTAATGCCACTTCTTCTTCGTGAATTGGTTCTGGTTGTTCGTCAGGAACAGCTCTGATCATAAAAAACGCTGGTACAAGATAGTTCACGACAGAAGGAACAAACAAGGCGAAAAACTCAAAAAATTCAACCTCACCTGATTGCCAGACCATTAACGTGGTTAAATCACCAAACGGGCTAAATGCCCCACCTGCATTTGCCGCCAACACCAGATTAAGCAAACCCAAGGTGACAAACTTCACATTACCGTGCCCAACTGCCATCACCACAGCACCAACCAGCAAAGCAGAGGTCAGGTTATCAGCAATTGCCGACAGAAAAAAAGTAATCCCGCCGGTAATCCAGAATAATTTTCGATAACCAAAATTCCTGCGCACAAGCCAGGAGCGCAATGCCTCGAAAACATTCCGCTCAGTCATTGCATTGACATAGCTGATAGCAACCAACAAAAACAACATGAGTGCCGCATACTCTTCAAGATTATGCATGACAGCTCGTTCTATTTCGTAACCATCAACCCCTTGCTGATTTGCCATCACAGCAACACTTGCCCAGATAATTCCGGCTGCGAGAATAACTGGCTTGGACTTGCTTAATCCAGTAAATTCTTCCGTTGCAACAAACACATAGGCTATTATGAAAATCAGCACACAGTAAATTCCCCGTTCAGTGCCTGTTAACCCCAAAATCGGTAAATCTTCTGCCAGTGCCAGTTCTGGAATCAGCATGCCTGTAAATAATAGCGTGAGTATCTTAAACAAAGTGGTTCCCTCTTTCATATTGCCTTAGCCTGTTGCACAACCAGTGTCATGCAGATCTGTTGATTTATGTCCGTGAAGCAGATTGTGTTTTCAATCCGTCATGTCAAACTACAAACTCAAAACCTCTAGTATAATTCAAAATTTCCTTCTCTATCGAACTGAATTAGAACTTCCCGTTAGTTTGGTGAACCAAGTCATTTCAGCTGCGACTAAAAATTATGCTATAATTTCACCCATTTATTCCATATAAATATTAAAAGTATATTTTTAATGTTTTTTGGTTATTAAGTGCTTGCGCCTCTGTGATAGTCTGACATAGATCAGCACAGCTCGCTAAGAACGAACGTGATAGACTTGCTAACAAAAATAGAATGACACAACAAAGATAATGATCAATACAGAAACAAATAATTAAACGATGATACCGGCGTACCTTGCTATCATTACACCGTTTTAATTTCCAGCTAGCAGAATATCAACAACAACACGCTCAACTGACTGTAATCAGGGCATACACGCTCTGTTCGCAGTCGAATACAACCGAACATAAATATGTACCAATACAACACGCTTGACCAAACGCTGCTTAACGAACGAGTCGCTGAATTCAGAAACCAGACTGAGCGCTTCCTGAACGGACAGCTTGCAGAAGAGCAGTTTCGTCCTCTGCGTTTAATGAATGGTCTGTATATTCAAAAGCATGCACCCATGTTGCGCATAAACGTGCCTTATGGCCTGCTTTCTTCAAAACAAATGCGTAAACTCGCTTCTATCAGTCGTGATTATGATAAAAATTATGCTCACGTAACCACTCGCCAGAACTTTCAGTTTAACTGGCCGGAACTCGAACGTGTCCCAGACATACTGGCTGAACTCGCCAGTGTACAAATGCATGGCATACAATCCAGCGGTAACTGTATTCGTAATACCACATCTGATCCGATGGCTGGTGTTACTCCGGATGAAATAGAAGATCCACGCGTCTATTGTGAGCTGATTCGGCAGTGGTCTACACTGCATCCTGAATTTATGTATCTACCGCGTAAATTCAAAATTGCTGTCAGCGGTTCTGAAAAGGATCGCGCAGCAACCCAGGTACATGACATTGGCTTGCACATGGTTACAAACCAGCAAGGCGAAACAGGCTTTGAAGTGCTTATCGGCGGCGGCCTGGGAAGAACACCTGTGATTGGTCAAGTCATTCGACCTTTTATTGAAAAGCGATACCTGCTTTCCTATCTGGAAGCTATTCTGCGTATCTATAACCTGTATGGTCGCAGAGATAACAAGTACAAGGCGAGAATTAAAATTCTGGTGCGCGAGACCGAAATTGAAACATTTCGCAAACAGGTTGAAGATGAGTGGCAACAGGTCAAAAATGACAATCTGCTGACTAATGATATGATTGAACGTGTTCAGTCACGTTTCACCATGCCCGAATATGACACTCATATCGTTGTCGATGAACAAGCCCTGTTACAACGCCAAGCCGCGTTTCCAGCTTTTGCGACTTGGTTACAACACAATACCCATGCTCATAAAATCGCTGGATATAAAATTGTATTTATCTCCCTGAAAATACCCGGCATCGCTCCTGGCGATATTACAGACCAACAAATGGATCTGGTTGCTGATCTGGCAGACCAATACAGTTATGGTGAAATCAGAACAACACATCGTCAAAATCTTGTGCTGGCGGACGTTCAGCAAAATCATTTGTTTGAATTATGGCAAAAACTCGATGCGCAGAATCTGGCAAACCCCAACATCGCAACAACAAATGATATGATTTGCTGCCCAGGACTGGATTTTTGCGGCCTGGCCAATGCCAGCTCGATTTCAATTGCTAAAGACATTTTTCAATTACTGGACGATATGGATTATGTTTACGACCTCGGCGACATCAAACTTAATATGTCCGGTTGCATGAACGGTTGCGGTCATCATAGTGTTGGTCACATCGGCATTCTTGGCGTGGATAAAAAAGGCGAGGAGTGGTATCAGCTAACGCTTGGCGGCTCATCAGAAAATGATGCGCGGCTCGGTGAACGACTCGGCCCTGCAATTGCAAAAACTGATGTGGTTGAAACAATCGGAACAATACTCAATACCTATGTTGAACAGCGACTCAGTGATGATGAATCTTTTCTGGCAACGATCAAACGGGTCGGAGTAAACCCATTCAAAGAAAAAATCTATGCTTGATTCCACTTTTATCCAAGTTGAGACATCGTTAAATGTTAGTTAAAAACAGCAAAATCTGTAATAACCAATGGCTTCACCTCGAAACAGAAGTGATCCCGGACAACGGCTGGGTAACGCTTCCACTCGAACGCTGGGTCGCTGAACACAAAGAGTTTGAGGACAGAGAAGATCCTGTCGGCGTGCGCCTGTTACCTGAGAGTGATTTTACGCAAATTGAAAACAATCTTGATCAGCTTCAGCTGATTGTCATTGAATTTCCGGTACTTGCAGACGGTCGGGTTTTTTCCTTTGCAAAAATTCTGCGTCGCAAAGGCTATCAGGGTGAAATACGTGCAATTGGAAACTTCCTGACCGACCAGATGTATTATCTGCAACATGTCGGTGTCGACAGCTTTGAATTACCCGATACAGTTTCTGAACCAGCCATTCAACAGACATTGGAACGCTTCAGCGTGAGATACCAGTAGACAGGTACTTTCTGTCATTCTCACTCATGCTTGCAAATCCAGGATTGTATCCACCTGTTTACACAGCAACTCACTGATCGCTTTCATCTCAGCCAATGACCGACACGCCAGTTATCCGAATTTTCCATCCAGTCTTTTAGCAAACAACATCGGCGTATAGATAATGAGGAACAGCAAAAAACTACACGACCATAAGAGTTGAGAAACACCAATCCATACTGTGTAATAATCAGCGCTCATTATCGGCAATATCACCCTGAAAACAAAGGCAAAAACC
>DRLZ01000070.1 GCA_011322755.1 Crenotrichaceae bacterium | reverse complement strand
TTATCTCGTTCATCCCTCTCCTGACCCACAGCCTACCTCACCTATCGTATTTTTATGTTGAAAAAACTAAGACTGTCGCATGGAAAAAGAAGTTCATCGAGTACTGCCCACGAAGGATACATCACCGCTGAATGTGAATATTCAACTATCTATTAAAGATTGAAGATATGAGCAGTATACCTGATAACAGCACCAAACCATTAAATCAGAACCATCATTTAATGAATGACCACATCAATTACCTGCCCATACAGTTTAAAACATTGCTAGAATTAACGAGTGCTTACTAATCTAAACTCCAACCAGGACACTATCACAAATGTGCGGAATTGTCGGCGCTGTAGCGCAACGAAATGTGGTTCCAATATTAACCGAAGGATTACGACGACTGGAATATCGCGGTTACGATTCTGCCGGAATAGCAGTTATAGACAGTGACGAAATCAAACGTGCCCGACATCTGGGTAAAGTGGCAGAACTTGAAAAGCTGTTAGCACAATCACCATTTTCAGGCACAACAGGAGTCGCACACACCCGCTGGGCAACACATGGGGTACCAAGTACTGCTAATGCGCACCCCCACATCTGCAAAGGATCAGTCGCTCTGGTTCATAACGGTATCATCGAGAATCACCAGCAATTGCGAGAACAGCAAAGCAGTGATGGACATCAGTTTACATCCGAGACTGACACCGAAGTTATTGTGCATGCGGTTCACGACCATTTACAGACGACTAACTCATTACTCGACGCAGTCCGTGAAACAATCAAGGAACTGGAAGGAGCCTATGCGCTTGGGGTCATTTGTCACCAGGAACCCGATACGCTGGTAACAGCTCGTAAAGGCAGTCCTCTAGTGATAGGGATAGGCATCAATGAACATTTTATTGCATCGGATGTCGCCGCGCTCTTACCAGTAACGCATCGCTTCATCTTTTTAGAAGATGGTGATATTGCTAAAATCACCTGCGATGCTGTAACTATATACAACAAAAACGACAATCGGGTCGATCGTCCAGTCAAGGAAAGCGCTTTAAAAGCAGATGATGTTGAACGAGGTGAGTACCGCCACTACATGCTCAAGGAAATCTTTGAACAACCACGTTCAATTGCAGAAACACTGGAAGGACGTTTTAACGGCCTGAAATTACTGGATGAGGCATTTGGCAACAATGCCGGAGAACTTTTTGATCAAGTTAAAGCAGTCCAAATTCTGGCATGCGGAACCAGCTATCACTCAGGTATGGTTGCCAAATACTGGCTTGAGTCACTCGCAGGAATCCCCTGTCAGGTTGAAATTGCAAGCGAATTTCGCTATCGCAAGCCTTTGTTACTAGACAACACATTAATTGTCACCATTTCCCAATCCGGCGAAACCGCAGATACCCTTGCTGCTTTGCAAGAAGCAAAAAAACTTGGAGCAATGAGCTCACTGGTTATTTGTAATGTACAGGAAAGCTCTCTAACGCGAGAATCAGATCTTGAACTGATTACACGGGCAGGACCAGAAATTGGCGTTGCCTCCACTAAAGCATTCACAACCCAGCTAGTCGCACTGATGATGCTGGTCATTGTTCTCGGGCGACGCAACGCAATGGATAGCGTGACAGAAAAAAAAATCGCCTCACAACTATTTAGTCTGCCGGCAAAAGTAGAAGATGTCCTTCGTCTTGATGCAGATATTCAGAAAATGGCAGAAATTTTTGCTGACAAGCATCATGCTTTGTTTTTAGGGCGAGGAAGCCACTATCCAATAGCAATGGAAGGCGCACTCAAACTCAAAGAAATTTCCTATATCCATGCGGAAGCTTATGCAGCGGGAGAATTAAAACATGGACCGCTTGCTTTGGTCGATGCCAGCATGCCTATTGTCACCGTTGCGCCGAATAATACTTTGCTGGAGAAACTCAAGTCCAATCTTCAAGAGGTTAAAGCACGCGGAGGAGAACTGATCGTGTTTGCAGACGAATCGATTGAAGTCGAATCGGATGAGCACACCACTGTACTCAAAGTCACGCCTGCTGAAAGTGAAATGGCACCTGTCATTTTCACAATCCCGCTACAGTTGCTATCCTATCATGTCGCCATCATTAAAGGTACTGACGTCGATCAGCCACGCAATCTGGCCAAGTCGGTGACTGTGGAATAAACAAATAATCAACTGATACAAGAGTCCATATGTGTTGCAACTGTTCAGCCTTCTGTGTCAAACCGTAGCCATCATCGCTTACGTTTGCCCTCCCTGAAAATAGCTTGCTAAACCTGCTGGCTTATAACAGTACAGATAGTTGTTTTTCAAGGGGTAACACATAAAGCGATGTTGCGCGTATCATAACTCAGACACTCTCCACATCATAAGGTTAAATTCCAGTTCTGAAGCGGCATTATCCATGATTTAACTGGTTCCAGAGAACCAAATCAAACCATCAACAGCAACAATTAGACTATCTATGACTCCACAGTTGGATAAGTCAGCCAGACCACTTATCCAACAATACCTAAACTCACTTCAACCTATGCAGGCTCTATTCAACGGCTATGGCAGCGTCTCACAACGATAGTCTTCTATGCTGGTCAAGCGCACCAGATTTAATTGTCCACTCCCGAATCCAGCGGTGGACTGGTAACTGGCAACACCCGTATTACAGGAAGAAAAATCAAAGCTGATAGAGCCCCAGTCTTTTCGCAAGACAGAATCAGGATTAAATCCGGAGCCAAAAATACCGCCTTCGGTGAAAATTGTATCATCCACAATAATTTTGTGACCTTGCACTTGCCCAATGCCTGTTATCCAGGTCTGGTTACCTGATTGGTCATAGGTATACCAATATACGATGGCTTGATTGTTTTCCAGTATTTGTATGACATAACCTTCACCATTATGACTAGGGTCATACCAACTGCCAGATATTTTAGCGAGTGAAGTTGATTCGCTTGTGGAAGCGCCCTGATTGCAATCAAGACCACTTATCGAAGCCAGGCGTTGCAGATTGAGTGTCCCCGAACCAAACAGAGCTGGTCCAGTATAATTAACAGTTGCATTGTTGCAAGCATTAAAAGTCATTACAATCGTGTCCCAGGTTTCGCGCACCACATCGGCTGGATTAAAAGCACTGCCAAAAATGCCGCCATGGGTGTTGATTGCCTCTGTCACTGTAATGGTATTGCCAGTAATTGTACCAATCCCCACAATCCAGGCTTGCTGACCAGTCTGTTCGTAGGTATACCAGGTTACTTGCACCAGACCATTCGAAAGTATCTCGATTGCAAAACCTTCACCGTTGTGAGCAGGATCAGTACCACTGAAATATGCTCTAGGGTTTTTGCCGAAGCGCGATTGGATCGCCGCCTATCAGGCTTATATCCTGAGCAAACAGTAATTGACCAATTTCAAGCAAAGACAGTGTTTCTCTGGTATGTACTGTTTCCCGATCTCTGGATTGTTCTTCTTCTGTTCTAACCATGCCATTGGCAACAGCTATCCACTGGTGATTTACATGCTGTTGACTTACAGCATAGGAAACCGATTGCCCATTGATGGCAGCTGTTCCTTCTTCAACTGGTTGATAAATAGCTAGATAACCAACCGTTTCGCCGACGTACCCATCCATCAAGCTCTCCTGTTCATAAAGCGCGCTGTCAAAACCATTCGCGGTAACGGTTTTTGCTCGCACGGTAACTGCTTGCCCTCCGTGGCTGGTTTGCAATGTTAAAAACAATGCTGGTTTACCGGCAAACGGTTGGGTAAAACGGTGGCGTTTTAGTCGCCCTGTTCCATTCTGGGTATAGGTTCCAACTTCCCAGATACTACCCATCAGCCATAGTAGAGCGACCTGCTTCAAGCGCAAGAGCAGGGACAGTTTCCAGGGCATGCAAACCGTCTTTTTTGTAATCCCACTCCTGAAAGCGGATTAAGTAGCGTAAAGCATTTCTGCTCCGGTTGATATTGTTAAGCCGTATCACACCAGGGTCACCGCCAATCGAGCTTGGTGGGCCAGCAATAACCACTGGGTTGTTGTAATGACCGGATATTGAAATTGTTTGCCAGCGATAATTCGCAGTAACAGTGTGCAGATGACTCACCAATACAGTACTGGTGACAGGCACTGGTTTGTCACGCACAAATTTCTGGATGCGGTCATTGCCACTGTCAACAATAAATAATGCACAGTTCGAATCGAAAGCCATTCCATTTGGAGCGAAAACCTGACCATCCGAAGAACCCGGTGAGGCGATTGTTTCAATATACTCACCCATTGCGTCAAATACCTGG
>DRLZ01000069.1 GCA_011322755.1 Crenotrichaceae bacterium | reverse complement strand
GGTTGAACAGACGATCATAGAGTCGTATTTCTACAGGAACCGCATGTTCGATTGATACCCAGTGAATCACTCCTTTAATTTTTCGATCATCAGGGTTTTTGCCCAGGGTTTTCGCATCATAACTGCACAGTAACTCAATAATATTGCCTTGGTCATCTTTTACTACTTCGTTACAACGGATCACATAAGCATTGCGTAGTCGTACTTCACCGCCAGCGACCAGACGTTTGAATTTTTTATTTGGTGCGATCTCCATGAAGTCGTTGTGATCAATATAAATTTCTCGACTAAACGGGATTTCACGCTGTCCCAATGTATCATCTTGTGGATGATTGGCTGCAGTCATGATTTCAACACTATCATTGGGGAAATTTGTGATGGTGACTTTTAATGGGTTGAGCACTGCCATACGCCGTTGAGCGTTGGTGTTTAAGTCTGTGCGGATACAGTCTTCAAGGACACCCATTTCAATCACGTTTCCGACTTTGGTAACACCGATGCGATCACAGAAGTCATGTATTGACGCGGGTGTATAGCCACGTCGACGCAAGCCAGCAATGGTTGGCATGCGTGGATCGTCCCAGCCATCGACCTTGCCTTCTTCTACAAGTTCAGTGAGCTTGCGTTTACTGGTGACTGTGTATTCCAGGTTTAATCTGGAAAATTCAATCTGTTGTGGACGATTGGGGGTATTGAGTTTTTCCAGAAACCAGTCATAGAGTGGACGATGATCTTCAAACTCAAGCGTACACAATGAATGGGTGATATTTTCTATTGCGTCTGATAGGCAATGGGTAAAATCGTACATTGGGTACAAACACCAGGCATCGCCGGTTTGATGGTGAATAATGCCGTGACGAATGCGGTATATGGCTGGATCACGCAGATTGATATTCGGGGAAGCCATATCAATTTTGGCACGCAGTATTTTGCTGCCATCCTTGAATTCACCTGCGCGCATACGTGTGAACAGATCAAGGCTCTCTTCTACGGATCGTTCACGGTAGGGACTGTCTTTTCCAGGCGCAGTCAGTGTACCCCGATATTCACGAATCTGTTCGGCGCTCAAATCGTCAACATAGGCATCACCTTGCTTGATTAATTGTACCGCGTACTCGTATAACTGTTCAAAATAATCAGATGCATAATACAAACGATCTTTCCAGTTACAGCCTAACCAGCGCACATCGTTCTGAATAGCATCGACAAACGCAACATCCTCTTTCTGTGGGTTGGTATCATCGAAACGCAAGTTGCAGGTTCCATTGTAGTCCTTGGCAATCCCGAAGTTAAGAAGAATGGCTTTTGCATGACCGATATGCAAAAAACCATTGGGTTCAGGTGGAAAACGGGTGGCAACCCGGCCATCGTATTTGCCAGACTGGATATCCTGGTCAATGATTTGCCTGATGAAATTGACTGCTTTACTAGTACTCTGGGCTTTCATGAATTATTTCTCGCAAGCGAATAACAGTGTGTAAATAAAACCCGCTATTGTAACTGATATTAGTCACTCGCATTGAAATAGGCGATATGTATGGTGATAGAAACTGAGCGTTTGCTAACAGTAATCCATCTCACCCTGAAAGTTATCAGGCTGGTAGGGCGCCGTTTTAGTGTTTCAGGTTTCTGGTGACCAAGCGGTTACTCAACCAGCGCAGAATAAATCGAGTTGTCTTTATCTCCACTAACGCTGAGTAATCCCCATGCACCTCGATCGACTCGGGTCAGTGCATGATCCACTAGAACATAATTCCCAGGGTAATCAAGTTTGAGCTCGACCATTGTTGCTCCACCATTGGGAATTAATGTGGTTTGCACATTTTCCAGTGTCTGGCCGATCGCGGCCTCAGGGTAAACTTTATCGAAAATTTCTCCGATGATATGGAATGAAGAGATTTTTGATACACCACCATTACCAACAAAAAGACGTATTGTATCGCCAACCTTTGCTTTTAGTCCGCCGTTGTCCACTAAAGAAAAAACCCTGCCATTAAAGACGATATATTCAGGACGTTCTTCAATCATCTTAAAACCATCGAACTCCTGATACTTTCTGTCACCAAGCATGCCTTTGGTATAAAGCTCACCCTGCATGAGATAAAACTCTTTGTCCACAGCTGGTAGTCCCTGCTCGGGTTCTACCAATATCAAACCATACATGCCGAGCGCAATATGCGTTGGGGCGTTTCCTGCTGCACAGTGATAGACAAACAACCCGGGTTGGAGGGCTTTAAATTGCATGGTTTTGGTCTTTCCTGGTTCGACTTCTGTCAATGCCGCGCCGCCGCCTGGTCCAGTAACAGCGTGTAAATCAATCGAATGATCGTGTGAACTGGATTTGTCATTTGTGAGAGACAGTTTGATCGTGTCTCCAACCCGTACCCGTATAAAAGGGCCTGGAACTGTTCCGTTAAATGTCCAGTAATGGAAAGGAGTGACCGCTGCAATGTCAGCAAGTACTTCCTTGGCGACCAGATTTATTTCAACAGTTTCTGGGTGGGTTCTGTTGATGGGCTGAGGTATATCCGAAGCATCCTTACTGATGTCTGAGACTTTTTCAAACAGTGCTGGGTCTGCTTTTTTATGAACGTGATAACTATCACCAGGACCAAAAGTAATCATGTGCATCCCCTTCATGCCTTTACCCATGTTCATGGTCATGCTCTTGCCCATGGTGGTAGCGGCACTCGAACCCATCGTCATTGTTTGCTGAGAAGGTGTATTGATGCCCGAAGCAAGGCCGTAAACGAGTGCAGTAATCAGTATAAAAATACTTGTATAAATTAATCGGGATTGTGGATGATTGTTGAGTGTATTGAGGGAAGCGCTAACAGTTGTTTTAATTTTTGTAAGCAGTTTTGACATTTTAACTACCTCACAGGAGTCAGAAGTGCGAATAGCGGCAAGACAACAGTGCATGAATCAATTAGAAAACACAGGAAGGGATCTGCTTTTTGCCTGTTTTCGATATTCTGCGTCTTGCACAGGGGGATTCTAACGCTTGAGATCATGCGATGTCATTGATCTGCGACATTGACTTCTCAACACGTTCGAGCGTAAACTGCTCAAGGCTGTAGCTAAAAAAAGGGATATGGAACTACCGCAACGGGTTACAGTAGTTCTGTCGGTTTTGGTGCTCGGGAGCAGCCAACGGAAAGAAAAACACTTCAGCATCAACAGATACCGAAGTGTTTATTTACGCACAGGTTGGCTATTGTAATCTTACAGTTGACCAGTCGTGTTACGCCATATCCAGCATTAATTCATTCAGCTTGTGAACAAATCCTGCAGGATCTTCAAGCTGTCCACCTTCTGCAAGAACGGCTTGGTCAAATAATATCGTGGCCCAATCACTGAATTGATCGCTTTCCAATTGCTGTTTCATTCGTTCAACTAAAGGATGAGCGGGATTGATTTCCAGTACTGGTTTGCTGGATGGTAGTTCCTGTCCGGCTTGTTTGAGCAAATTCTGCATATACAACGCCATATCGTGTTCACTCAATACAATACAGGAAGCCGATGACGTGAGGCGGTTTGACACACGCACGTCTTCAACTTTATCACCGAGGACATCTTTCAGCTTTCCGATAATGTCTTTTGCATCTTCAGCTGCTTTTTCGAGCTCTTCTTTGCTGTTATCATCGCCGAGCTTGCTTAAATCCAGCTCACCTTTTGCGATTGATTGCAGTTGCTTGCCATCGAATTCGCTAAGGCTACTGACCAGCCACTCATCAACCCGGTCTGTTAGCAGTAGCACTTCAATCTCTTTCTTGCGAAAGATTTCCATGTGCGGACTGTTTTTTGCTGCGGAGAATGTTTCAGCTGTGACATAGTAGATTTTTTCCTGTTCAGGCTTCATGCGTGCAACATAATCCTGTAACGATACACTTTGCACTTCACTGTCCGTATGCGTGCTTGAAAAGCGAAGTAAACCGGCGATTTGTTCTTTGTTGGCAAAATCCTCTGCTGGTCCTTCCTTGATGACTTTACCAAACTCATTCCAGAATTCCTGATATTTGTCGGTGTGGTTTTTTGCCAAATCCTCTAATGTACCAAGCACACGTTTGATTGATGCTTTGCGCATACTATCAATGGTACGGTTTCCTTGTAGAATCTCGCGTGAAATATTCAGTGGCAAATCATTGGAGTCGATCACTCCACGGACAAATCGCAGATAACGAGGCATTAATGTTTCAGCATCATCCATGATGAACACGCGCTGGACATACAGTTTGATGCCATGTTTCTGGTTTTGATCCCAGAGATCAAACGGTGCCTTGCTTGGCAGGTAGAGTAGGGAAGTATATTCCAGATTACCTTCGACACGGTTATGAACCCATGTTAAGGGTTCCTGCCAGTCGTGTGAAACGTGCTTGTAAAATTCTTTGTATTCGTCATCACTGATGTCATTTTTTGGTCGCGTCCATAATGCACTTGCTTTATTGACCACTTCCCACTCATCTGTCGGTTTGCCTTCATCATCTTGTTTGATCATTTTGATGGGCAACGGAATATGATCTGAATATTTTGAGATGATGCTGCGCAGACGCCAGGAATCAGCGAGTTCCTTTTCGTCTTCTTTTAAATGCAGGATGATTTCAGTACCATGGGTTTGTTTTTCAATGTTATCCAGAGAATAACCTGATTCCCCAGTTGATTCCCATTGCACACCTTCACTGGCATCAAGACCTGCTCGACGCGTATTCAGCGTGACTCTGTCAGCGACGATAAAGGAAGAATAAAAGCCCACTCCGAACTGACCGATTAAATTGGCATCTTTTACCTGGTCGCCAGTCAGTTTTTGTAGAAATTCTTT
>DRLZ01000068.1 GCA_011322755.1 Crenotrichaceae bacterium | reverse complement strand
TCGCTGTAAAATGAGTTGCCTGGCAACTTCATAATCCTCTATATTGATTTGATCCAGAGTTTGTATACAGTGACTCCACAAGCTTGCGGCATTTTCCCAGTGCCCACTTCGCTCACTTGCCAGAGCCTGCAAACGAAAACACTCAAATTCCGATAATTGATCATCGTGTTGTCTATACGCATCTAATCCCGCAGGATAATCAACCACAAGGTTTGTTAACAGCTTTTGAAGTATTTCTTCTTCAAAAACCTCTGCATTGTTAAGCAAAAATTCAAATAATTGCTGCGGGGTAAATGAAGGCAAGCATAGCGGTTGCAATGCTGCCTTTGTCTGACAAATTAATGCTTGAATAAACTGCTGTTCAACAGGGCTGAACTCCGCTAATACCAGCATGCCAGTAGAATACCCTGCCGCCAATTGAATCAACCCTGCAATCCGGCGATATGGAGATAAGGCATCGATACCATCCAGCCTATCCAGACCCCTTGGTGCATTCACTATATCAAGCAGAGTCGATATTATTCGGCGAAAGTCACTATAAGGTGAATCATAAGACAATTTCCGCAGCAATTGCTGTACAGCATGTGGATTTTGATTCTGGCAATAAAATTCCAATGCTTGTTTTGCAATCACAGAATCTTCAATAAAACGTGTGCTCAGTGATTGCTCGAAGAGTACGTCATCGTCACTGGATAATGCATACAATCCAAATAAGCTCTCAAACCAATACTGAGTTTGGTCACTTATCTGATCGACAATTTCATGATATGAGGTAACTGCTAACTGCCCATTACCAGCAGCCAGTAACTCAATAATCTGATGAATATGCTTGCCCTGATCCGCGGTTCCTAATCCCACAATTGCTTAATTACCAAGAGCTTTTCTGGCCATTTCCTGCAACCCGTTTTCCAATCCTGGTTTTAAACATGCTTTTAGCAAAGATTTATCTTGCTTGCCACGTTGATGTTTGACTAATCCCAGATGACAGCGAGCTTCTATCATTTCTGGCTGCTTTGCTAATGCCTGTTCCAATATCTCTTCAGCTTTTTTATGTTGGTTTGAAAGATGTAATATCCAGCCCAAAGAATCAGTCATTGCTGCATTTACCGGCGCCAACTGATGTGCTTTTTTCGATAACATCAGCGCTTCGTAAAGCTTTCCAGGCTGTTGTGCGAGCACAATAGCAAGGTTGTTAAGTAATCCTGGATTATCGGGAGTGGATAGTAATAAGTCTCTGTAGACTGATTCAGCCTCAACAGGATAATTTGCCGCTTGATATTGATTTGCCAGCATAAAACCAGCTATTTTATTATTAGGATGATCTTCGACAAACTTTTTGAACTTTGTAAGCGCCTGTTGTTTTCTGTGATTCTGGAAAAGCAATCTGACATAGCTTTTTAAAACTTCAACTGAATCTGGAAACAGTGCAAGTGTTTGCCATACATAATCCTCAGCATCTTCAACTTGCCCCATACCTCTTAGTATTTCAATTCGGAGCAATCGTGCAGGTACAAATTGAGGGTTTTTTTCAATCATTCGATCGGTATAATCCAAGCCTTGCTGCCACTTGCCTGAATCTGCGTAAGCTCTAACTAGCATGTAGACCACATCATTACTGGTTTGAACTTTAGTTAGAGGTTCAAGTGCTGTAATAACATTCTCAGGCTGCTTGAGCTCTTCAAATTGTTTGGCTAATATGACCCGCAGTGTACTTGTATCAGAACTATTATCAATTGCGGAATTAAATGCTTGTCGGGCTTTTTCTGACTCACCGAGCTGTCGTTGAGCCAATCCATAGTGATAATAGAACAAGGCTTTTCCGCCGTGTTTTGTAATCAATGACTCAAGCAATTGTGCTGATTTTTGAGATTGACCGGATATGCGCAAATCAATAGCAGAAAGTAATTGAATTCGTGGATCATCAGGAATAAGTTTTTTTACCGAATCAAGTGTTTGTCTTGCAGCATCCATTTGACCCAGATTCATATAAGATTCTGCTAATACTAATGCAAGATCCGGATCGGTTTTAGTTTTTGCCAATGGTTCCAATAATAAAACAATCTCATCATATCGTTGAAGCCTGGCAAGATCCCGAGCATATGCAGTATGAATTGATGTGACTTCAGCAACACCGGACTTAACCAGGCTCTTATAGTGTTCTATCGCGTTGAGTGTATTTCCTTCCGCATCCGCCATTCTGGCAAGGTAACGATGAGAGATCCAGTTATCTGGATCCTGTATCAGAGTCTCATGAAATAATTTTCTGGCACTATCAAAATTATTCTGGGCTAAACGAACCAAACCCATTTTGGCTCTTGCAGATGAGCGTTCAGGCATATACGTCAATGACTTTATTAATGATCGTTCAGCACCTTTAAAATCACCTGCCATAATTCTCAGTGTTCCATCAAATTCCCAGGCAACAGGATGCTCAGGGTATGCTGATAATACTCTTCTGATTAATAACGCAGCTTTCTGATGATCACCTGCCCTTACTGCTGAAATAACAGAGCCAAATAAATCGCGGGAAAATTGTGATAATTCATTTGAATTGATGAGATCATTAAAGTCAGTCGACTGATTATCCATATTGACAGGAACTGCATGAACAACTGACAGCAGCAAAAACAGCAAAACACCAGAAAGTTGTATCTGTTTTCTTAACTGCATCTATTTACCCGTCTCCAGTTTCATGCGTATCCAAAACACGCTAATGTGCAACATCATTACTATAAAAAATCCAGTAAGCTATCTCAACTCATAGAATACACAACAAGCTACAGTAAGCTCTTCATCTTAATAGTCTACAACTTCTGCATAAACAAGCAATTGATCAGATTTATTCTGTTCTTCATCGACTCGCTAATGGGAACCTTAGATATTCTAGAGCTTTTTTGCCTGTCGTTCCGGTAAATTTTCTAGTGTGCAACTTACCTCTATATAAGCCACACTAACTACCGTAAAATAGGATGTCAACAATCGACTAACTTTAATTGACTACGCGTGAACACAATCGGTCAAACCACCCAACAATTTGTCCAAAACAACACACTGGAACATTTCATTCCCATCGCACTTGAGGAACTCGTACCTCAATTACTTGACTTTACTAGCTGGTCATCAGAATTTGAACAAGAACAGTTTGCTGATATTTGTCATCGATTAATTGCTTTGTATCATGCTCAATTCCATGCCCACTTTCGCTTCTTGAAACGCTGTTATCAACCGTTTAATCCTGATCAGGACACCTCGACTGCACGAAGCAAAGAAAGCTTTGACTCATCGGCAGCGTCAAAGCGATTTGTTGGGTTAATGCGATTTGTACTGGAAAAAGCGAATTATGTTCCACTTTCACACAAAGAACTCAATCAGGCAATGAAAAAAACATCGCCTTACGGAGTTGAGGTGACAGTAAATTTTGATGATTTTGAGGAAATCGAGTTATTCTACCGGGGTCGGGCAACTCGCGTTACATATCAGCGTCATTGGAAACAACTCTGGTTATCAAAAACTCGGATTGAAACCCCTGTTTACAGGAGAATGCTGTTAATACTCAAACCGAAAGTCATTGATGACCTCGATCAATCTGCCAAAAAAACGCTGTGGGAATCTGACTCGCTTACGATTGGAGGAAAAAAGCAAGGTGCTATTTTCATCAAGCTGTTTAAAGATATCCCGCATTCTGATCTGGAAATGCTGTTTCCCAATATTCATATCCGAATGCGTTTGTTCGACAAGCTAAAAATTGGCATTACGGGCAGTGGCGGAACAATTGGTGGTATTTCTGCTACGATGTCAAAAATTGCCGCAACAGCAGACCCAATTGCCATTGGGATGGCTATCTTTGGTTTTGCTGGTCTGATCTGGCGCCAAGTCGTCAAAGTATTCACCCAACGCACCAAATATATGGCGAAATTGGCACAAAGTCTCTATTACTATAATCTGGATAATAACTCAGGTGCTATCTCATATCTGATTAGTCTTGCTGAGGCTGAGGAATGCAAGGAAACACTACTCACTTATTATGTTTTATCAACTCAAGGTGCTTGCACTCGCAATGAAATTGACAAACGTGTTGAAAACTATCTAGCAAATCATAATGCGCCTGGCACAGACTTTGAAATTCAAGATGGAGTCGCCAAACTGGAGCAACTTGGCGTTCTCAAACAAGATAATCAGGGAATTTACTCTGTCGTCGATCTTGAACCAACTCTGGATACAATTACTTCACACTGGAATAATCTGTTTGAGAATAAAGATGACGATACACTGTTTGTAAATACCTTCAACAGCAAAAGCAGATCAACTAAAGAAAAAGCGGTATAAAAAAACCCGTCCCTTGAGAAATAATCATATATCCTCGAATGTGACGGGCTTTTAATGTTAGCTGCATCTGATATTAAGAAGATCTACTAAAATCCAGCTATCGAACAAAAACAATTACTGTTTACGGAGCGCATCGCGAATTTCAGTCAGCAAGACTTCTTCGTTTGACGGTGCCGGCTCTTCCTCTGGCGCTTCTTCTTCCTTTTTCTTCATGCTGTTAATCATTTTTATCATCATGAATATAGCGAAAGCAAGAATCAGAAAATCAAGAAAGTTCTGGATAAACGCGCCGTATTTCAATACGACTGCTGGAGTATCCCCTACCGCAGCTTGTAAAGTATATCCAATATCTGAAAAGTCAGCTCCTCCCATCAGATAACCGATGGGCGGCATAATGACATCGTCAACCAATGAACCCACCAGTTTACCGATGGCTCCACCAATGATGATACCGACTGCCATGTCGATCATATTGCCTTTTAACGCAAATTCCTTAAATTCTTTTAGCATTGACATACTGTTCACTCCCCAATTTAAATGGTTAATCGAGATAAAGACACCTCAAACCAGATCCATAGTGACTTTGTCACGAATCCAGCTTGCATATCTCGTGCCATCTTATAACAAGTTCAGGAACAAAATCAATATCATTCTTGATTACTCTTCAAGTAATCTCTAACCTAGAGTCAATCTTCACTGACAACTGTATTAAACCCAACCGCCAAGTTGTATAATTTTGACCACTGCGATAAAGCCAATAACGATAAAGACAACGCCACTCATACGCTGTATCAAGTGAACAGGAATGCGTTGAAGCAAGCCACGTCCAACCCAGACAGCCAATCCTGATGTCACAATCAGCGCCAGGGTAGCACCTACCCATATTCCGGCTGCATCATACCGGGTGCTTAAACCCGCAACGGCTATCTGGGTTTTATCGCCAAATTCTGCAATAAATATCATCAGAAAAGTGGTGATAAACAAACTATGACTGGATTTTCGAGGCGCATCGCCTTCGTCTGAATCGTCATCACCCGAGAAGATCGCCTGGATTCCAAATAATAAAAAAAGTATTGCAACAGCTATTGTGACATAAAGTTCTGGAATCGCATGGGCAACAATAACACCAAATATAACCGCCAGCAGATTGAGAATTGCAAACGCAGAGACAGCACCCAGCAAAACCGGCAACCCTCGGTGTCTGGCCGCAAGCGTCATACACACAATCTGGCTTTTATCTCCAATTTCAGCCATGAAAACCAGTACTGCTGTGAGTATCACTGTATCCGCTGAAAGCTGTACCAACGCATTGATAGCAAGCTGATAGTACGCTTCGATCTGCTGTAATAAATCGATTGTCATTGAGTTCTACAATGCCTAACCAAGCACATTCTCCAGAATCAACATCACAATAAAACCAGCGATCAAACAGAATGTTCCAATTCGTGAACGACCATTTTCATGCACTTGTGGAATTATTTCCTCACTAATCACATGCAACATAGCGCCAGCGGCGAAGCCCATTGCAATCGGAAGAAGATCCTGGAACATCGATACGGATATCGCTCCCAACAAGCCTCCAATTGGTTCAACCATACCTGACAATGTACCAATAAGCAGCGCTTTTGTCGGCGAATAGCCAACGGCCAGTAATGGCATTGCAACTGCCAGACCTTCAGGCATATTCTGGATTCCAATCGCAATCGCCAAGGTTAGGCCATTCACATATTCGCCAGCTCCGTAATTAACGCCAACGGCGATTCCTTCTGGAAAATTGTGAACTGTTATCACCAGAATAAACATCCAGATTCTGCGTAATGTACTGGCACTGTCCTCATCTACAGCTAATGGGTGATCATACGCATGAGGGAATGTACGATCTGCAATTTCCAGAAACAAAACACCAATCAACATGCCAATAACAACAATATAGACACCTTTCCCAGGCCACAGTAAGTCTCCGTATTCCTTCCCCGGAATAATCAATGCAAACACAGTTGCGGCCAACATAACCCCTGCAGCAATCCCAAGAAAGCCGCTAAATACCTTGTCAGGCACTTTTTTCATAAACAACACAGGTAATGCACCAACACCTGTTGCCAAGCCTGCCAGTAAACTGGCAATAAACCCCCATACAACTTTTTTACCGAATATTAGATATAACAACAATGTTATGAGAGCAAGTGTTCCCAACACCAGAACACATGCAACAATGATTCGCTGTTGCATTGATAATGCAAGAAATTGTTCCATACGTTTCGTTATGAACGGATTTTGCAATAGTTTTGAACGTATTGTTGATTGATTCAGTGCTTGTTGGTCAGTCATTGTCATACTCTAATAATTAAAATTCAAAGAAGCAGGTTAATAAATTCACAGCGAAACACAGATGGTCAATCTCTTGGAGGTTGAGAGATCCACCGCACTAGAAACAACTGTCTGGAAACTTTCAAGTGCATGGAAAATGATCTTGCTGACACTCAATATCCGCATTTCCATGCTCAATCTGGATTGTGACATGGTCAATGCCGAACTGTTTTTTTAACCCGTTTGCCAGATCACGTAGAAACTCATCACGATTCTCGTCCTCAGGTCGTACCAGATGCGCTGTTAATGCTGTCTGCGTTGTACTCATTCCCCAGATATGAAAATCATGCACACTGGTAACACCTGCGACACTGTTTAAATAGGTATTCACAGCTTTCGCATCGATTGACTCAGGGACGGCGTCTAGAGCCAGATTGAGTGAATCACGCAACAAAGCAATCGTTCCTAATACAATCACAACAACAATGACCAAGCTAATCGCCGGATCAATCCAGTACAAGCCAGTATTCAGAATTATCAAACCGGCCACTACCGCGCCCAACGACACTAAAGCATCTGCGGCCATATGCAAAAAAGCCCCACGAATATTTAAATCATGCTTGCTCCCTGACATTAGCATTAAAGCTGTCAAGGTATTAATAATGACGCCAACACCCGCTACAATCATCATTACTTTGCCCTGAACAGGAACCGGGTTTTGTATCCGTTGCACTGCCTCCCAACTCATTGCGCCCATTACCACAAGTAACAAAACAGCGCTCAGCAATGCAGCCAAAACAGGGGCTCTGCGTAATCCATAGGTCCGTTTTAATGTTGGTTTGCGTTTCGCCAGCCAATGTGCCCCCCAAGCCAGCAACAATACAATGACATCGCTAAAATTGTGTCCTGCATCTGCGATCAGCGCCAGTGAGTTCGTCAAAAAACCATAGAACGTTTCAACGCCAACATAAACAATATTAAGGGTGATAGCGATTGCAAACGTCCAGCTATAGTTAGCCGGCGCATGGTGATGATGACCGTGGTGGTCATGGTGATGATCATGCCCCATAGTAAGAAAGCCTTTGCCTCAACAAGAACGCTAACAGCGACGCATAAAACAAAAATCTATTGCGTAGTCTACCCTACTCCCCAGGTCGATTGAAACAAATACCAGCCATGCTCTGAAACAAACAACTAAAGTTTCACATGGCTACCATGGAATTTGTTTTCCTGTGTAATCAACAAACTGACCACTATCAGACAGAGAGAAATCATTAATCAGCGCTAACATGCCAGATACACTTTGCCTGGGTGTAATCAATGCGTTCGAACCGCCCATATCAGTCTGTACCCAGCCAGGATGCAGTATCAACACCCCGATATCATTCTGTGCCAAATCAACAGACAAGCTCTTCATCGCAGCATTTAGCCCACTCTTTGTCGAGCGATAAAGTAATGAACCACCACTGGTATTATCTGTAATGCTACCCATTTTACTGGTTATTGCCACAACCAGCTTCCTGGTTCCGGCTA
>DRLZ01000067.1 GCA_011322755.1 Crenotrichaceae bacterium | reverse complement strand
GTGCAAATGCGATACCTTATGGACTGCCAAACATATTATTGATGACAGAATTCATGCTGTTCGCAAGCAAGTCAACAGCAATCAAGTTATTCTTGGGCTTTCAGGTGGTGTTGATTCATCCGTGGTCGCTGCGCTATTGCATCAGGCGATTGGTGATCAGTTAACCTGTGTCTTTGTCGATACAGGTTTGCTACGCCTGAATGAAGGTGATCATGTGATGGCGATGTTCGCCAAACATATGGGTATTCGAGTCATTCGTGTGAATGCCGAGCAACGCTTTCTGGATGCGCTTAGTGGTGAAACAGATCCTGAGAAAAAACGCAAAATCATCGGAAACCTGTTTATTGATGTATTTGATGAACAAGCGAGTCAAATTACTAACGCTAACTATCTGGCTCAGGGAACCATTTATCCGGATGTGATTGAGTCAGCGGCAGCAAGCACTGGCAAAGCTCATTTAATCAAATCACATCACAATGTCGGTGGCCTGCCAGAAAAAATGAAGATGCAACTGGTGGAACCATTGCGTGAACTGTTCAAGGATGAAGTGCGTAAAATCGGTCTTGAGCTCGGCTTACCTCACGAAATGGTTTATCGGCATCCATTCCCGGGGCCTGGATTAGGCGTGCGTATTCTTGGTGAAGTAAAAAAACAATATGCTGACTTGTTACGCGAAGCAGACCATATATTCCTCGAAGAACTCAATAAAGCCGATCTCTATCAGAAGACCAGTCAGGCATTCGCTGTTTTCTTACCAGTCAAATCGGTTGCAGTCATGGGTGATGGTCGTTGTTATGACTATGTGATTGCGTTACGGGCAGTAGAGACCGTGGATTTCATGACCGCACGCTGGGCGCATTTACCTTATGATTTTCTCGACCACGTCTCGCGGCGCATAATTAATGAAGTAAGAGGTGTATCACGTGTCGCCTATGATATATCGGGTAAACCGCCAGCCACAATTGAGTGGGAATAAGTTCTTGGGTTTTCCTGAACAACAAGCTAGCCAAGCAAGTGAATGATGAATACTGGATGCGCCAAGCCCTGCTGCAAGCCAGGCAAGCACAGCTACATGCTGAAGTTCCGGTCGGCGCGATCATTGTCAGAGATGATGAAATTATCGGTAAAGGTTATAACCAGCCAATAACCAGTCATGATCCCAGCGCTCATGCAGAAATAATTGCCATACGCGATGCGGGTCAAAATATAGCCAACTACCGACTCCCAGAAACCACACTTTATGTTACTCTGGAGCCATGTGTCATGTGTATGGGTGCAATACTGCATGCGCGAATCAAAAAACTTGTTTTTGGAGCAACGGATACTAAGCGTGGAGCAGTTTGTAGCGCCCTGCAATTATCGCACGCTGATTTTTCAAATCATCATATTGAGTGGACGGGGGGGCGATTAGAGCAAACGTGTAGTGAAATGCTATCAGCTTTTTTTCGGGAACGACGCTAAGATCGTGCATTGTGGGGCAATCATTCTTATCGCTGTTATATTGAGAATAACAATCCGTAGGTAACAATGTATCGTTCCTGTCTCTGTTTACCTGTATAGCCAAGATATTACCGAACAGTTTAAAACAGATGGAGTCTGAACAGGACAGAAAATAAGCGTTACCATGCAGATCATTCGGAAGTTGATTGTGTTGATACTGGCTCGTTAATGAGTGAGAATTATCAATGTGAATCGCTTGACTGTGGATTATAATCACAATCACGTATTTTATCAGGAATCAATTAGGTGATAGCTATGAATAGAATTAATAAGTTTGTCGTTTTTTTTGTAATGACTGTGGGCGTTAGTCTGGTCGCTTTTGCTGTTGATAAACCCATGAGTATGCGACACGATAAAGGCTCGATGCAGGGTATGATGAAAGGGAAAGGCAATATGAAAGGTATGGACGGCATGGGCAAAATGGGCGGCATGGAAAACATGAGCCCGGAAATGATGGATCAAAAGATGCGCTCAATGCAGGAGCACATGCTTAAAATGCATGATCTCTCCAATCAGATCCTCGGAGAGAATGATGCTAAAAAGAAGCAACAGCTAAAGGATGAGCAGCTGAACTTAATGAAGAAACACATGAAAATGATGAAAGCAATGCACATGAATAAAATGCAAAATATGCATAAAATGAATTAAAGCTGGTAGTTAGTGTATCGACTAAGACAGATATCAGCAAAAAAGAGAGATGGCCCGGCATAGTTTAATTTGTCATTCCAGTCGCTAGTGTCATATTCAATAGCTTTGCACGCAGCTGAGTAGTAGGTTTAT
The DNA here is from genome assembly GCA_011322755.1 of Crenotrichaceae bacterium. GTDB lineage: Bacteria > Pseudomonadota > Gammaproteobacteria > Methylococcales > DRLZ01 > DRLZ01. Next base: position 8,072 of record DRLZ01000067.1, on the reverse strand, counting down.
TTATAAATGGTGAAAAAACAGCCCCTGTTTTTTCAAATTACTATAGCAGAAACTATTTAACCGTAAGGACTAGAGATTACTGATGTAAAAATAGTGAAAAAACAATCGCATAGAATGAAACGATTTTCACGATCCGTAGCCTTCATTTTGATAATTGCGGCCATGATCATTGCATTTGGAATACTGTTTGGAGTCTATTATTTGATCGTTTGATTTCTGGGTGGCCTTTGGTATTGCAGAGAGATCAATAATCAAGGGGTGAACCCCAGATTGCTCTTTGTGGAGTTGTATAGAGTGATAACCAACGCAATAATCACTTTGTCAGTCTCGGTCAGGAAAATAGACGTTGTGGATTATGAAGTAAACAATGACAAGGGACGTGACACCTGGACGAGAAAAACTGGTTGTTTGCGGGTTCCAAACACAGGTCGTCGTGCTGCCGCCATTCAATCCCTGCTGGAGACAGCCGAACTCAATAGACTCGATCCTGCCTAAGAGCTAAAAGAAACTCTGGAAAAATTACAGCATGACCGAATAGCCGGATTGATGAACTCCTGCCGTTGATTCCTGGATACATTCCAGCCATGAAAATAAAATAAAAGATAGGTGGTGGTGTTGGACGCTTACGGATCATTCTGGTAATTAGTGGCTCAGGTTTCAATTGTTGGAGTGACTCATTTTTGCCTTATCTTTAATGGGTAGTTACACAAAATTATTTACAGGCTCGTTGGTAACAATGATGCATGCTTTGCACACATTTCGACTTATTACACAAGCTCGGAAATACTTTCAGCAGCCCGTTTGACATCGAGAAAAATCAGCCCAAGTTTGGCCTGAGGTTTTGCCAGTACAGTGAGGACAGCATCCTGTCCAGCCTGTATCATTAAAACATAGCCTTTATCACCTTTAATTAACACCTGTTCCAGGCTGCCTCTTGCAAGTTCCTGTGAAGTTCGGTCACCTAATGACAGCATCGCCGCACTCATAGCACCCACCCTGTCTTCATCCATCCCTTGAGGTAAGACTGCAGCCATCATTAAACCATCAGTTGAAACCAGTCCTGATGCCTCAATATCTGCTGAGGTACCATTCAAATCATTTAAAATTGTTGTTAGCATATCTGCACGCATATCCTGTCTCCTTCTTCTTTAATTACTGGGTACTTCTAAAAACCTGTTCCGCAACCCAATCACTGCGTTGGGCGGTGCTCGAATTCACCGTATCCATATGCACTGTGGTTTCTACGCTCCGTCCACCTTGACTCAGATTACTCATGACGATTTTTAGGGCTTCCGTACTGTGTTTAAATTTGCGTTTTGAAGGGTGCATAACGGGTTGCTATTGTCCATACCAGGTGGACAAAATTGGGATGATTAAAGTGAGGAATACCTGTCATCACTAATGCAAAACGATGCTTACCAATGTGTAAAGGCCAGATACCCAACCGACTATTACCTGATGCATCCACTACTCCCCATGCCTGACTGCCTATATTTAGATTGTTGAGTAACAGGCCAGCATGTCGATCCTGTAATTTCAGCACATCAGCACTCAGTGCTGCCAGCTCTTCAGCCGTTTCATGAGCAAACCCAGCCGTTGCCAGATAAAACCCTTGTGCATCTGCAAGCAATGCTTTGCCATTTTCAGTTAAATTGAAAAGCAATCCTGGCAAGATCTCTTCCAGCGAGTCATTTGACATAAGAAGTGGGGAGTCGAGTCCCTGCACCCAACGTAATGAATGTAATCGATGCAGCAACCTCAGCGACTGATCCAGGTTTTCATTTTCACAGAGAACATTTAAAAGCTTTTCAGTCACTTCTGGTGTCTGTGAACATCCAAGTAAATTATTCAATAACCGACGAGGTGGTGTATCCACTACCTCAGAAACTGCGTAAAAAACGCCAGCTGGTGTTGGTTTTAAGAAAGCATTACTACGCAGTTTCAAGCTTGCCATCTTTGTCTTCCAATTCTAATGATAATCCTGGATCAAGACTAAATAATAGCGCTTGAACCAATAACGACACGTCGTTTCTGCTACGTGCATCGACTTCAAACACTGGCGCGCGAATATTCATTTTGTTGAGTACTTTATGATACTGCTGCAAACAAGGCTCAGCTTTGAGGTCAGTCTGTGTAATCCCGATAACCACTGCAGTCGATTTAATTAGTGTTTCAAAACGTTGCAGAAAAAAACACAAATCCTTTAATGGATCAGGTCGATTATTATTAATCAATACCATTAATCCGATTCCACCCGTTGACAGAATGTCCCACATGAAATCAAAACGTTCTTGTCCAGGCGTCCCATACAAATGAAGCTTCTCTTCCCCTGGCAAGTGCATGACCCCGTAGTCCAGGGCTACAGTGGTCTCAGGTTTGCGCTGTTTTGTCATATCAGTGGCAGCTTCATCTGTACGTACAGGAGGATCATCACTAATACTTGCAATCGCAGTCGTCTTCCCTGCGCCAACTGGACCAGTAAATATCAATTTATGTTGTCCCATTTTTCCTGCCTAGCGCCTGTTAATACGTGACAAAATGCGCCGCAATAAACCTACATTGTGGCGTTTTGCAACTGGTTTTGTACTTTCTGAAAGCCTGGAAGATTTCATTGGTTGGTCTTCTATGCTGTTAATTAACCCCAGTGCGTGTGCAGCGCTGATGAAGCCATAAACTTCCTTATGTTCAATATTGAGAACCTCTGAAACCTGTAACGGGGATACTGGCCTTTGATACAATATCGCACACATTTGTACAACATGATCTGGGCATAAATACCGGGTAATATTAGGCCAGTATTTGAGTTGAATGAGTTGATCATGTTCAATACCCAAAGGTAGTTGCCCGCCCGCGTTCCACCAGGCAACTTTCCAGAGAAAAGCATCCATTGACTGCAAAGAGCCTGGACAATCATCCGTATTAAGCATAGGTTCCGGCTGAATCTTAACCTCATTTGCAACGTCCCGATCATGTGCTTGATAGCGAGCAAATGTTTTTAACGGCAATCGACAAAATGCTTGTAAGTTCTTATCATCAGCATCCACCCATACTTTTTTGATTTTTGGAAAAATAATAATTGGATTCCACCATGCCTCCATACGGTGAGTAATACCAGTATCTATCGACTGACAGTAGGCATTTATCAATGCACCCTGTAAAAATTCTGCTGGATTATAATGTACTGAGTCGCTACGATTTGTTACACCGTGATGTGCGACATGACGATTTTTGTCTGCACTCTTTTCGATCACTGCTGTTGCCGCCCGATGTATCGATCCTACGATTTTATCTGCGACAATAACTTTTGGCTGATTGATTTTCAAGCTAACTTGATCCAAAACCTGAGTTAAGTCATCCGGTCTGAATGGCTTTTTCAGAAAAACAATGTTGTCATGAGCGACTTCATTGAGTGATAACCCGATAATCGGTCGAACGGGATGTTGTTTACGTATCTCATCTAGTAAAGAATTTGCCTTGTAAGCATCAAGATCGATAATACAAATATCTGCTTGATCATCTTCCACCAGGTTATAGCGTTGACGAACAAAGGCTTTGACAATGGTAACCAGGGTATTGTTAGAACCTGGAATGTTGATTTTCAGTGCTTGTTCAGTATTCATCGTCTTTGCTTTAATTGACTATTGCTAAAAAAGTTCACGGCTGTTTCCCACGAATCATCTAGACATCCACGTAACTGGAGTAGTTGATAACTGGTCATAAAGCTCACCTCATCTCGAGTGGCACAGTAGATTTCTAGCAAATCCGTCCTGATTTCTACTCGTTCTGGTTCAATCTTAAGCTGGGCTTCCAAAATTTCCTGGGCTTGTTCAATCTGACCGGATTCCAAACATGCCCGCGCAGTATTCACCGGATCAAGAACATCAGAATTCTCTTTATCATCTGTGATCAATATCAGTAGATCCATTTCTCCTTCACACTGCCCATCATGCAATACTGAACGCGAGGTAAATGGTAATATCTGCAATGGGTTGTGATTATGTAAAGCCTGTTTCAGAGATGACAGCATCTCACCTGACATCTTGTGCCCAATCTTATCTAGAATACTTTGGCGCAAGTTTTGCCCTTTGTCTTCTAAAACATAGAACAAATCCAGAACCGCTGCATCGATCGCATCTTCCTCATCCATACACATGGCGCATTCAATGCGACACACATGAAAAACAAGGTGTTTGGGCCATCGTTGTATTTGGCTACTCAGGAATGCGTAACTTCTCACGACATTTCTTCCTAGAGATAAGCGTAATCTGCCTAACTCTTTCGGGATAAATGCACCTTCCCAAGGTAGTCGTCGGTCAGAGGATTCTGTAATCAAGTTTTGTTGCTGCATCTGCGAACCTATTAATTCAACTTTTTTTATACTTCTGACAAACGAGATAGAGAAAATATGCCTGACAAAAACAACACCCCACGTTCACATATGCTCGATTGATTAACAATACATACCTGTGCAAAGAATCAGGACAAATGAGTTGTGCTATTTATCGTGACTATGATTTGATGTATTGGTTGAATAACAACTTAAGCATCTGTAATTCGCCTTCTTCTGGTTCGCACCAACCATCAATTTCAATATCGTTAAGAATCTGCCGCCCATACTCATCATCGTACATGTTCAATAATACGTCCTGAAAAGAGTCTGTGACATCAGTCAAATAGGGTGCCGCACAAAACAAATGGAAAGCAAAATTTGTTTCGCTTTCATCCACCACACGTGTCGAACCGCGGGCAAAGGAAGATAGTCCTTCGTAAGTTTTCTTCAATATAAACAGCACATCTGCTTGTTTACGAATCATCATTTGTAAGGCTTTGATTTCGTTACCAGCAAAGACGTAATCAAATGATTCTGAATCCATTTCACGATCATCACACAATGATCTACCCAGAATGTAAACGAAACTACTTTGCGTAGCCGTAACAACTTTTGGATTCATAAGCTCTGTGATGTCTCGGTTGTCATCCGCACGCATTAAAATCACAACTTCATCAACTTCTGAGGTTGGGCGAGCCAATGGGATAAAACCACGTTGTTGTATTAATGCGCAGGCATCAAACGGCTTGGAAAACAAGATGTCAGTAGACAAATGAGTCAGATCTTCTCCTAACTTTGGCTGCTCAAGATGGATTGCTCTCTCTAGTTTGCGTTGCAAGTAGGTATTGAACATATACCAGCCACTCAATTGCTGACCAGTTTGCAAATTTGCAATGAATTTCAATGTTGCGTTGGCAGGAGAATTCGCTGGCGAATATTTTTCTGTGTTCTCCCCAGTTTCAAAAGGTGCTGCCGGTTCAGAAAGATGAGTATTCTCAATTGGTGTACCAGAGCTGCTTTTGTTTCTGGTAACAGCACCATGAATATAACGCCCCAACCCGGTTATTTTAAACAGCATTCCTGTCATGCGGTTCATGTTTAATACTTCGATATTCTTGCCAGCTTTTTCCCAGATATCAAACAGTTTTAGTAGCAAGGATAATCCCATGGAATTTACACGCTCGACATTTCTGAAATCCAGCTGAATTATGTCGTTAAGTTGATGAGCAGCCTGCCCCATCTCTTCCATAACTGATTCCGCATGGACATCAATTGAGCCAATACAATCAAAAATGCTGGTATTGCCCTCAGGAGAGGCAACAAGTCTCATTTCAAATGTTTCTGAGGCCTTAATCACTTGTTTAGTAACCATCAGTTTAATACCTCTTCTTGTTCCTCTGTATGGTTCAAAAACTGGAACCCGGTATTCAAATTTAAATCGAATTCACCATCAAGATCCCATAGCAAGGTGATCTGGGTACGTTTATGTGGATTAACGCGAATCTGAAAATAATCAGACAAACGCCACATCATGTATAATCCACCTCCGCCCATACCTGGTTCCAGACCATGCTGCATCGCCTTGGATAAACTTTTCATGAATATGGCCGGTGTTAATGTGCCCCAGTTATCTGTAACCATCAATCCAAGTGTATTCTCATTAAACGCAATATCGACATGTACTTCTTCGTTGTCGTTGAGTTCCCGAACCTGTCCTTTTCTGTAATAAGCCGTGTCTTGACCATCTCTAGGTGCAGCATACAAACTGTTTTCCAACAACTCATCGAGAACAATACCCAGGCTTTCTATGTAATCTTGTTCAATCAGGTTTTGTTCAGACAGCCATGCCATGGCTTCTTCCATAATAAAGGCTTTATCTTCTGTATGAGTGAGCTGGAATTGCCGTTTCTGGATATCGTTGGGAAGAACAGTATAGAGATCATCATCAACACTTTGATGATGTTGATTGATAAATCGATTCCAACCCAAACGATGACAAAGTTTGTCGTTTTTTGGTAGAACCCTGCAAATCCTGTCTTGCTTGAATCGTGGCAGCAGATCAGCAAATTCACCTTCTGGAAATATTGCCAGATATTGTCTTGAAATACGTGGAATTGAATGTGATCCCTGGCGATATACAGCATCTGTAATTCGAATGATATCGCTTGGTTCAGAATCATTGACTGCGGGTGTGGATTGAGCCACCCGGTCAGTATGGTTCAATACAACAAAGGTAATGTCATCTGTGAACACATTTCGCCCGGTATGTTCTTTAAGTACAGAAAGCAATTGTTCGAAAATTACTTCCGGTTCTGCATCGCCATAAGTTTCAAGGATTGTTTCCAGTCGATCATAGCCAAATGCTTCGCCGAACGGTGATTCCTCTTCTACAAGCCCATCGGTAAATAGAAATAATCGATCTCCAACATCCAGTTGAATCTCTGTTTCAGATAATTGGTAATCAGCATCCAGGCTTCTTCCTAACGGGATCCCTGAAGCTTCAATCATTTCCCATTGACGACTTTCTTTTTGACGCCTGTAAGGAAGCACATGACCTGCATTTGCAAATTTTATCACCCCAGTTCTGGCGTCAAGTTGTATGCAAGCCATGGTCATTAACAGTTCTTGCTGGGCAGTCTCCAGCATTGTTTCGTTCAAAGCATGTAAAATCTCGCTCGGTTGACTAATTCCTTTATGAATGAGTGAGGATACACCTGCTTTTGCTGCGCTCACGACTGTACCAGCTGCAACCCCGTGCCCACTGACATCACCCACTAGAACAATTGACTGATTACCACCGAGTTCATAATAATCATAATAATCTCCGCCTACTTCGCTTGAAGTCAGCATTTTTGCTTGTCCTTGCAATCCCGGCATATCAATTTTTGGATGTGCCATCATTACTTTTTGTAAAGATGCGGCTAGATTCACTTCTGATTGCAGACGATCACTCAATTGTTCCAGTTTTGAGTGTGTTTCCTGTAGCTTCTGTTCTGATTGCTTACGATCAGTAATATCAATACCAGTCGCAAGAAACAATAGTGGTTTCTTTGTGGCAGGATCAAGAATCACCATGTTATGCCACATGATATTCAGTAACTCACCACTTCTTATAATTAACTGGGTTTCTAGTTCCTGACTTATCATGTCAGTACTGGACATCATTTTATCAAAAAGTTTTTTTGTATCGTCACGGTCTGCGTGAGCAATAAATTGTTCGAAAAAATCGACATCGATTATTTCATCTGAAAACCAACCTGTCGTCTCTTCAGCAAAGTGGTTAAAATTGACAATGTGTCCATTCGCATCAATCGCAATAATCAATGCTTGGGCAGTATTAATCAATGTATCAGTAAATTCTTTTTCCGCCTTGGCTTTTTTCATGCTCTCTCGCAACTTGGTAACAAGCGGTTTAAGAATACCCTGACCAATCATAATCAAGCTAAATACCATGATGATAAACATGATGTTCTGCAGATCGATAGCACGATTGATTTTTGCTTCACTCTCTTGCTGTAGAATTTTTGCTAACTTGTCTAGCCCTTCGCTAATTGGCTTGTGATTGAGAGACATCAACTTCTTAGCAACTGGATGCTGAGTACTCAACTTCTGGTACGGAATTGCCAAAAATGATTTTATTACTTTAATATAGTGGCGTGTATTTAAATCCAGGTCGTACGCTTTTCCGAAGAAAATGCTGCGCTGCTCAGCAGTCAAATTGTTATCTAAATAAACTGGTCTT
>DRLZ01000066.1 GCA_011322755.1 Crenotrichaceae bacterium | reverse complement strand
GAAGAACGCAATTACGAATTATATTATTGGTTATTACAGTCAAGTAAGGCCGCATCAACATAATGCGGGTAAAGCGCCAAATGTCGCTGAACTAAATTACTGGAATGACCTTAAGTCCGTGGCCAATATTACTTGACCACTACACATCTGATGATCAGAGCGCTGATACCATTCAGTCATAGAGAAATAGAGATCAGGGCATTCTCTCACGCGCAGTATCGAGTACTTGGCACGAACCCATGCTCACTGATCTCCAGCGGATCTCTGTTAGCTAACCAGCTATCCGCTCAAGATACAAGGCACGAACCGCATCAAATCAAGCTTAATTTTACTCTGCCCCCCAATTATTCAATTCCTGTTGCAGGTATACCGATACGGGTTACCCGCACCTATGACACCCACCAGAAAGACCATAACCTGGACTTTGGCTATGGCTGGAGCGTGGATTACTAGAATGTGTGCATACAGGAATCCATGCGTGCCTGACTCAACTGGCAAATCAACAGTTTGGTGGCACCTTTGGGCAGAAATGCGTTCAATCCAAGAAGGAGGTGTTACTTCAAAGGAGGTGTCGGGTTTTGCAAACACACATTAAATGTTTCTGCTTTCTTGATGTATTGTTCCCACGCTCTGCGTCATTGGGCGCTGAGCGTTCTCATGTGAGTTCTCACGGAGACCGTGGAAACGATTCAAAGACTTGGTAAACAGATTATTCTATAATGTATAATAGTGATGTATGATGTTTTTTAACGGAGAGACTCAATGCATCGCACCCAGATTTATTTTGATGAACCTTTGTTTGAAGCGGTACGGCAAAGGGCAGCAAGACACAATCTTTCAATCTCGGCGTATATCAGAACGGTTTTACAAAAAGAGCTGGAAGCTGAAAAGGATCAAGCCATGCCGGTTGATTTCTCTGATTTTGCCGGATTATGGGAAGATTATGACATTAGCCAGGACAGTATTCGCAGCAAGGCATGGAAATGATTCTGCTGGATACCAATGTGCTGATTGAAATTCTTAAAAACAATCAGCAGACCTTGCAACATGTTTCAAGCTTGACATCACCGCTGGCAATATCCGCCATTACGGCAATGGAATTGATTGTCGGCGCCAGAAATAAAAAAGAAGCTCAGCTGTTGCATCAATTTATTGCCCGATTTGAGATGATTCACCTTGAACCGGCGATTTCTATACTTGCGTTTAAATTGATTGGGCGCTATAGCAAAAGTCATGCTCTGGATATTCCCGGTGCCTTGATTGGCGCAACCGCCATTGATAAACAGGCGCAGTTATTAACCTATAACCATAAGGATTTTCAGTATATCTCTGAATTAAGACTGTTGTGCTGACCCCACTTATTCTTGACGAAAATAATGGGGAAATGTGACTCAAATCAGCTTTACCTCGACATGGTTGCTATTCCCGGACAGCACCCTGGTCAGTACAATTTGTAACTGCTCAGATTGTCCACTATTTTGTTCAAAATCAGGGCGAAAGCGCGGAGTTTACAGGTGTAAATGAACACTTTCAATGCGGCTATTGGACAAAATAGCGGGTAAGTTGAGTAGCAAATGAAGCGTTATTGTGGACCAATCGCCTGCTCAGGCGTTAGCCAGTTTGAACTCCAGATTTGCTGATTGTGACTGTAAAACACGCCTTCGTTAAGCAATACGGTACGATTGGTTCCGATACTGGAATCCTGATTGAACTCAGGGACATCGCTGCGTTCTGCAACCTTGATGACGCCATTATTCTTTAATGCTGGTTTCTCGGCTGTGGTGTCGACCTCGAACAGATACAATCCTGTATGAGACCATTGGGTAAACGCAGTTGGATTGACTGGGGTTAAACCAGGAAACGTATCGCCAAAAACACTAATCGGCAATGTAAACTTGAACGGCTGTTGTGATTGTGTATCAGCAGGTAAAAACGAGAATGCATGGATGTCATAGAGTATTTCTGACTGACTGCTTCTTTCGCCAATGACGATTGTATCCAGCTCTTTTGGTCCATTCACGTCTGCAATATCAAACAGACCAACCCGGATTCCCTGAAACCACGCAAACCGGCCATCACCTGGTCCTTCTGCCGGAACAGCATGTTTGCCGATTCCAAGTAATAGATTGTCATTGATTGGGTGCAAGTAATCTGAGTAACCTGGGATTTCGAGCTGACCTTCGATTTTTGGATCTGTCGTGTTGGATAAATCGATAGCAATCAGTGGATCGGTTTTCAAAAAGGTTACAAGAAACAATCGGTTATCGACAAATCGTGCAGCATGCAATTGCTCATTTGGTTTACCTAAAGGTTGCGGTCGCTGGTTATTTGGCAGATGTGAGATTTCGTCGAGGTTGCCCGTTTGATTTTCCTGCAACAGGGTTACGCGGTGCTCACCCATTTTTCCCCATTGTCCCGTTGTGACAACTCTTAAGATGTCATTGAACTCACTAAATCTGAATCGACGCAAATCATCATTACCTGATATTAATCCTTCGATGGTCGCCGAGCCAGTATACTCGGGTTGAGTGGTTGTGAGTCTGATTTTATGAATCTGTGTGGTGTGATTGGGGATAAACACGTTCTCATCAACAAACACAGGTGTTGAATCGTTTTGTACTGCATTGAGTACAGAGACTGCTTGTTCGTATCCATAAAATGAAGTTGCGAGATACAGTGCGTCTTTTGATACATAGATGGTATCGGAGTTGCCAACAATGGTTGTGGTTTGCGGTGCAGCATCAAGATTCTCAAGATCAAAACGGCTTACAGTCAGCAAATCCGTGCTTTTGTAGTCATCGGGTATTGGTGGCAGAAACGTTTGCTGCGCAGAGACCAGCGGTACTTTGTTGACTCTTGCAGGCCCCTTGCTGATACTGACCGAAGGCAATAATTCAGACAGGCTGGCTTGCTGAATGAGCGTGTTACGATCAGGAGTTTGCGGCTCCGGGACTGGCTCAGGCTGCCCTTTTAAGGGTAATGGCTGGATATTGGGCACATAGCGAGTCACCACATATAATGATTCACCGATTAAACGACTTGCCAGTAAAGAACCATCAATGGTGATGGTTTTAAGCTGTTGCGGTTGCGCAGGATTGCTGACGTTATAGACATTGATTTGGGTGATTTGATCCATCCAGTACCATGGGTAATACCATATATCAGGCGGTGCAAAACCTATATTGACTGGACCTGTCTGGTCAAAGCCTGACTGAACAGTGGTCAATACATCGGGCTGTTGACTGGTACGTTGTGAAAGTAGATATAAACCACGCAAGTTATTGTTTTCTGAATCTAGATCGATGGTTGATTGTTCAGTTACCCGGAATGGTTGTGAATGCATTTCCAGAATTCGAATCTGTCGTTTGTTCGGGTCACCAACGTACATGTAGCGACCGTCTGTTTTCAGAAAATCAGCCTCATCAACGCCTGTTTCCTGGATATTTGTGGTAGAAAACCGGTCTGCTTGTGTAGCAGGTGCAGGTGAAAAAGATGGAAGAGGGGAATCCTCAAGGCGGAATGAAAAATTGTTTCCAGGTAGTTCCTGAAGTCCTTGTTTAATAAATGATTCTAGTTCCTGATCTGAAGTAAACCGGGTTAATTGTGAGGCTGTAGATGATACTGGTGGCGGTTGATCTCCAGGTACACAAACATTGTCGGAACAAACCGGGAATGTTGGCAATGCCACACTACAATCAGAGACTGCGCCCTCTTTTTCATTTTGCAGGCGTTGTAACTCGTTGTAGTCTGCAACTGCGGAATTCAGCGTTGTCTCGTTTGTTTGCAGGGTCGAATAGACAAGAAAAGACCATGGCCCACCGCAAGGTTTGGAACCAAAGGCGATTTCCTTGCATTGCTGATTACTGTCACAGCTTTTATTTGTAGTCAAACGGTCAATCGTTAATTGCTTTCTGGCCAGGTCTTCAAAAAATTCGGATGAAGAACGTAACACTGCATTATCAGCACCGTTATCACTCACCATTTGACTCAGATAGGTTGAACCAATTTTGACCGCATGAACAAGTTCCGGTATGTGAAATTTTTCATTATCAGTTGTTTGATCTTCCTCAAGTCTTAGTTGATAGCCGGGTGCGACAGTTGTCCAATTGTGATTGATATTAAAAGGATTCTCTTTGGATAATAGTTTTACATTGAAACCGCTACCAACATCAAAATTGTTGGCTGGACTCTCGATGAGCAGATAGCCGACAACTTCAGTGACATGTCCGGAGAACTTTTTACTGTCTTCCTCAACCAGTTGTATTTGCATCGAGCTGGCAGTGATATTGCGGACACGCGCACTGACAGCATCACCGCCATTTGCTGTTTGTAAAGCCAGAATGACTTGCGGAGGTGTAGTAAATGGTTTGCTGAAATTGACCGTAATCCAGCGTTCGGTTCCGGAAAGCTCTGTTGTGCCAACTTCCAGTTCGCTTTCGCCAAACTGCCAGCGCCCTGTGCTGAGTGTTACGAAGTGAATCTGTTCATTGACGTGTTGCCCATCAAGATTGCTCCATTCCTGAAATTTAAACTCCGGGTTGGCTGAGCCACCTCGCATTCTTACTACACCGCCTTGTCCGCCGACACTGGAAGGAGCAGAGTAGAACATCACAGATGTTGAATCAGGGCCGACAGAAACTGCTTTCCAGCGATGGTTTATGATCGCTTCGGATGAAGTGATTTTGAATACCCCGGAGTTCGCCGGTTTATAATTGGTAATCTGATAGTTAACTTCGTCATCAACAGCCAGCTCTATGAAATCAATCGCAATTGATGTGGGAAAGCCATAGGTTTGATCATATTCAACCGTGATTTTATCCGCTTTTTGTTTGATGGCATCGTCAACAATTTTAAACAGACTCCCCACTGTCTGATTCAGTCTGCTCTCAGGTGTTGCCTCACAAAGAGGTTCTTCCCGAAAAAATCTCAGGTTGCTGCAATCATAACGGCTTTGGGTAACAAGGTTGTTTTCAACCGTAAACTGGATCGGGAAGGTGTCAGTGTTTAGACAAAAACAGCTTTTCTGCACAGTGATTGAATAGTCATTGATTGATAATTGCTCCCATTTCTGTTGATTCTCAGACAGTGTGTTTTGAAGCACTTCCAGATCAGCATCTGTTATGGCGGATTGAACTGTAGAAAAACCAGAAAGCATGAATAAAAGAGTAACGAGATGAAACAGTCTGGATAGTGCTGATTTTCTGTTGAGTAAAATGGTGATGGATGACATCTCAGATACCTCTTAATGAGTATGAGTACAGTGGTCTACAATGCGGTTTTGTATGTTATTGTTCTAACAGGTGAGTCTGCATTGAAATGATTGTACTGATGTTGTGGCTTATCAGACTAATTTACGCCGATATACTTCATAATACTAGACAAAACACGATTTGTGACAGTCACTCAATTACCAAGTATGGTCATGTATTAAAGCATGTAATATGAAATATCATTTTTAGCTGACTTTGACTTAAGTCTTATTATAGAAAAATAACAGACAGCCATTTGTAAACAATCTGTATCGAATTTGTAATCATTTGTAACAACCTGCCTGAAGTTATCAGAATAAGCGTTTGATATCTCGATCTTGTGTTGACTCGGCAGCCAAGCGAGCCGAACAATTTTAGTGAGATTACAATTGATTCAAGAATAATCAGGATATTCCGGATTATTTAGCAAGAAACAACGCCAGGACAATGTGTTAGTCTAAAATTCAGAGTATATAAAATATTGTTCTGCAGGGAAGGGAAGAATAACAGGATTGGTATTTTATTCCAGCTTGATTAAGTTATTTGTGAGCTTGATCACAGTTTATCTGATATTTAATCCTTGGTATATTTCCTAGTGACACACTCCTGATGTCTAATAAAAGCTGTAGTACGTAATCTTTATGCCGGGATATTTTTCTCTACACAAGTTCTTCGCGCATTTTATCCACACTGATATGGCGAATATCTTTTCCTTTTACCAGATAAATAACATATTCACAGATATTGCTGGCGTGATCACCAATGCGTTCCAGTGCGCGGGCACACCAGGATACACGCAAGGCATTTTTGATTTCACGCGGGTCTTCCATCATTCGGGTGATTAACTGGCGCATTATGGATTCAAATTCGTCATTAACCTGTTTGTCTGCTTCAATTGTACGCAGCGCGTCTGCCACATCCATGCGTGCAAAAGCATCCAGTGCATTATTGAGCATGGTTTTGACATGATCACCAAGATGACGCAACTCGGCAAACTGGCTGGATGTAACGCTTTTGTCAGCCAGCTGTACGGATAGTTGCCCTAGTTTTTCAGCTTCATCACCGATTCTTTCAAGATCGGTAATGGTCTTGATAATCGCCACAACCAGGCGCAAATCACTCGCTGCGGGTTGGCGTCGAGCAAGGATCTGGTTACATTTTTCGTCAATCGCTACTTCCATGGAATTGACCTTGTAATCAGAAGTGGCTACGAGTTCAGCGATTTCGGTATCTGATGTTGATAATGCAATCAGTCCGTCTGCCAGTTGTTTTTCAACCAGGCCGCCCATTGCCATCACATCACTGCGTAGTTCTTCCAGCTCTGCGTTATAGCGACGCGAGATGTGCTGGGTTAGATTTAAATCGTTGTCCATAGTGCCACCTTAGCCGAAACGGCCAGTAATGTAATTTTCTGTAAGTTCGTGTAGCGGGTTGGTGAAAATCTGGTTGGTTGCTCCGATTTCAACCAGTTTGCCCAGATGAAAATATGCAGTACGCTGTGATACCCGTGCGGCTTGCTGCATGGAATGGGTTACGATTGCGATGGTGTAATTCTGGCGCAATTCGTCAATCAGCTCTTCAATAATCGCTGTCGCAATGGGGTCGAGTGCCGAGGCTGGTTCATCCATCAGAATCACTTCGGGGCTTACAGCAATTGTGCGCGCGATGCACAAGCGCTGTTGCTGGCCTCCGGATAATCCAGTTCCAGGTTCATGCAGGCGATCTCTTACCTCATCAAACAAACCGGCTTTTTGGAGACTGGTGATGACAATTTCGTCAAGCTCAGCCTTGTTGAATGCCAGACCATGCAAGCGTGCGCCGTAGGCAACATTATCATAAATGGACTTTGGAAATGGATTCGGCTTCTGGAACACCATTCCAACGCGGGCACGCAGTAACACTGGATCCATGTCTTCGGCGTAGATATCTTCGTCATCAAGTGTAATCATACCACTGACCCTGCAAATGGGGATGGTATCATTCATTCGGTTCATACAGCGCAGAAACGTTGATTTCCCGCAGCCAGACGGGCCGATCAAGGCAACCACTTCATTTTTACCCAGATCCAGGCTGACATCGTAAATCGCCTGTTTTTCTCCGTAAAATACATCAACATGACGTGCTTGCATCTTAGGTTGTTTGACAAACGGCTGACCAATGGTTGCGCCAACTTCCTGCTGAATATCTGCCGCTTTATTTTCCGATTGGTGTGATGTATCAGCCTGAGTTTGTTGTTGGTGTTCGGATTCTGATTTCAAAATTGTTTTCCTTACCAGCGACGTTCGAATTTTTTGCGTAACAAGACAGCCAACCCATTCATTACCACCAGAAATAATAGTAACACCAGAATGGCTGCGGATGTTTTGGCAACAAAAGCCCGCTCAGGGCTGTCAGCCCATAAATAAATCTGAACCGGCAAAACTGTTGCCGAATCAAGAAACCCGTGTGGAATATCAACAATAAAAGCGACCATACCAATCATTAATAGTGGCGCTGTTTCACCCAATGCCTGTGCCAGACCAATAATTGTACCCGTGAGTATTCCCGGCATCGCCAATGGTAGAACATGTTGAAAAACAGTCTGGGTTCTGGATGCGCCAATTCCCAGAGCGGCCTGGCGAATCGAAGGTGGAACTGCCTTGATTGCTGAACGACTGGCGATGATAATTGTTGGTAAAGTCATCAGTGTTAATACCAGTCCACCGACCAGCGGAGCAGAACGCGGAAGTCCAAAATAGTTGATAAAAACAGCCAGCCCAAGCAAACCAAATACAATGGAAGGAACCGCTGCCAGATTGTTGATATTCACTTCAATTAAATCAACCCAGCGGTTTCTGGGCGCAAACTCTTCAAGATAGATTGCTGCTGCGACACCGAGTGGGAATGATAACAACAGTGTCACCAGAATTGTATAAAAAGAACCAGTCGCAGCACCACGAATACCCGCTTGCTCAGGCTCGCGTGAATCACCATTTGTAAATAATGTCGTATTCAGGCGTTTGCTTACCCGACCATCGGCTGCCAGCGTGTCAGCCCAGATCTTCTGTTTGTCATTCAAACGGACAGCTTTGCTTTTATCGTCTGTTTTGTAGTAAGTATCAACATCGTCGTCCGCCAAAACCCAGACTGTTTGTTGTTGTCCCAGCAGATAGGGTTCTGCGAGCAGCATATCCCGTAATTGATACTCTGCACTGGAGCTGAGCATGGCTGCCAGCTTACTTTTATCACGGCGTTTTTTTACTTCAGGAAACAGGGAGCGAATCGATTTTTTCGCCAGCAGGTTGTAGTTGGCCTGCTTGAGTTCATCGATACCTGCTTTTTTGCCGACATCCAGTATTTCCGGGTTGAAGTTGACTTCCAGCTTGATCCAGTGCTGGGTAAAGGCAGGTGTGGCTTTGATAACAATGTCTGTTACTAAAACAAACAGGAAAATAAACCCAGCCAGAATCGCCATCAAGCCGTAGGCACGAAAACGTTTTTCCCTGCGATAGCGCTTGGCAAGTCCCTTTTTGATCAGCTCGGTATTATTCATATTGTTCACGGTATTTGCGCACAATGTGCAACGCAATCACATTCAAAACCAGGGTGGTTATAAATAACATCAATCCAAGAGCAAACGCTGCCAGAGTTTTGGGGCTGTCAAATTCCTGATCGCCAGTGAGTAATGTAACAATTTGTACGGTCACTGTTGTGACTGCTTGCAAAGGATTTGCTGTCAGGTTGGCAGCCAGTCCAGCAGCCATGACCACAATCATGGTTTCACCAATTGCCCGTGATGCTGCCAGCAGAATACCACCAACAATACCTGGCAAAGCTGCCGGAATCAGGACTTGTCTGATTGTTTCCGATTGGGTGGCTCCCATGCCGTAGGCAGCATCACGCATCGCTTTTGGAACAGCTGAAATGACATCATCTGAAAGTGATGATACAAACGGAATAATCATGATTCCCATCACAATACCTGTTGCCAGTGCACTTTCAGAGGCGACATCCAGACCAATTGTTTCACCCAGATTGCGAATAAATGGTGCAACAGTCAGCGCTGCAAAAAATCCGTAGACTACAGTCGGGATGCCGGCAAGAATTTCCAGTAACGGCTTGGCAAATGCACGAAAGCTGCTTGATGCATATTCGGAGAGATAAATCGCTGACATCAACCCAGTTGGAACGGCGATGATCAGGGCAATTGCAGATATCAGCAGCGTGCCTGCAAACAAGGGGATGGCACCAAATGTTCCAGATGATCCAATTTGATCAGCCCGTATTGCTGTCTGTGGGCTCCATTTTGTGCCAAACATGAAATCTGTCAACGGTACTGATTTGAAAAAGCGCAGTGACTCAAACAACACTGAGAGGACAATACCGATGGTTGTCAGAATAGCAACCAGCGAACACAGTATTAACAGGTAACGGATAATGCGCTCGACAAAGACACGTGCTCTGGTATGCACACGAATACGGCTTAGACTCCAGATTGTTCCTGCGAGTGCGACTGAAAAAATCAGGATATTACGAACTAATTGACTCCTGTTTTCCAGTCCAACCAGTGTTTCAGCGGCAGAACGTTTAACTGGGTCAGTTTCCGCCTTGATACGCCCTGACTCTGCCAGCAACTGCAAATCATTCATCACCAGACTGAGTTTGTTTTCAGACAGAGCGGACATCTCCGCTGGTAATTCAGCCAGCAGCATTGAGTTGATAATGCCGGGTTCGAATATCAACCAAAACACCAGTAATACAAGTGCAGGAAGCCCAGTCCACAAGCTGACCATATAACCGTAATATTTGGGCAGGGAATGTAGCTTGCGCTGTCCACCATGATTGGCAGCAACCTTGATCGAACGCTGCCGGCCAAGTACATAGCCAAGCAGTGACAGCGTTGTAATGACAACCAGTAATGTCGTTGCATCCATACTTAATCAGGACTCGGTTTTATTTTTTCGCTGAAGGTATTTTTCAACATCATCATATAAGAAGCTGTCTGGATAAAACAGATGTCCGCTAACATTCCTGCTGACAGGGCTTTTCAATTCCACATTACATGGACATTGGTAACATTTTTGTTGCAGTATCACGCACTTGCTTGCGTTTTTCCTCATCCAGAGGAATTAGACCTTTATCTAGCAAATAACCATCATCACCAACTGCTTTTTCGGCTGTAAAAGCGCTTACATACTCAGCGATTCCGGGTACTTTACCGAGGTGGGCTTTTTTGACATAAAAATACAAGGGACGTGAGACAGGATATTCACCATCAGCAATGGTTTCAAATTCCGGCTCAGCACCATCAATGAGGGAGCCTTGAACCTTGTCAGAATTCTGGTCAAGAAAACTGAACCCAAAGATACCGACAGCTTTCGGATTAGCCTCCAGTTTCTGGACGATCAGGTTATCATTTTCACCTGCCTCAATAAAAGCGCCATCTTCACGAATTGAATGACAGATTGATTTATAGCGGTGTTTATCTTCAGCTTTGATTGCCTTGATCCAGTCAAAGGTTTTGCAACCACCTTCCAGTGCCAGTTCTGAAAATGCATCACGTGTACCTGATGTTGGAGGCGGTCCGAGCACTTCAATTTTGTTAGCCGGCAATGCCGGGTTGACGTCTTTCCAGGTTTTGTATGGATTTGCAATCAATTGTTTGCTGCCATCGGCTGCGGGTACATTTTTCGCTAGCGCGAGGAAAATATCCTTGCGGCTTAATTTCAGGCGGTCTGCCGTTTTTGCATTGGCAAGTACAATGCCATCGTAGCCAATCAATACTTCGACAACTTCTTTTACGCCATTACTCTGGCAGGTTTCAAATTCAGATGACTTGATGCGTCTGGATGCATTGGTAATATCGGGTGTATCAATTCCAATTCCAGCACAAAACAACTTCATGCCTCCCCCAGAACCTGTGGATTCTATTTTCGGTGTTTTGAAGCTGGTTGATTTACCAAAACGCTCAGCAACAACAGTTGCGAACGGGTAAACAGTTGAAGAGCCGACAATGCTGATGGTATCACGACCGGCAGCCTGTACATTCCCGGCTAGAATTAATGCAATTGCAGCACTCGATAACAATTTATTCATACGGATCATTCCTCAATAATCATTTAAACAGTTTCAGTATGGGCTGGAAATATGACAGCGAGATGACAAAGCTGCGGAGATTGTAGGCAATTTTACCTGCAAAGAGAAATTTTGTTGTGGTCATTCTTAACCCTGTGTGTTCAATCACTCATTCTCGATGACACGATAAGCCGGGAAACAGGCTCTGAAAGTTGAGCCCTCGCCAACGGTGCTTTCAATTTCCAGTGTTCCACCATGTTGTTGCATGATATGTTTG
>DRLZ01000065.1 GCA_011322755.1 Crenotrichaceae bacterium | reverse complement strand
GGAATCACGGAAGCGGCAAGCGCGGTCGCTGAAAACACAATGTAAGGTGTCACAATAAACAACCAGGAAGCAGGCTTGGCGACAATCGGTTGTTTACGGATGAGTTTCAGCAAGTCACGATACGGCTGCAACAGTGATGGCGCCTTACGATTTTGCAAATAACACTTGCAGTATTTAACCCAGCCAGACAGCAATGGTGCAAGTATGATAAATAGCGCAGTTTGTAGAAAAGCGATTAACCAGTTCATTAGCTGATCACCCACAATAAGAGAATTAAGGTTACAAAGGAATAGCCCAGGTAGACGCGAATGCTCCCGGTCTGAATACGACCGATTAATCGCGCCATCTGATTCACGCCACGCTCGATTGGCAAGTAAATTCTGACCCAGAAGTGATCCTGAACGTGTAATTTGTAATTGATGTCAGTGACTTGCTGTTTGCTGGTCTCATGTTGTTGAATATTTATCTGTTCCTCAATTTGCCAGGCATTGGAAAATATACGCCTGATTGGCATGCTGAAAGATGTACTGGTGTATTGCATACGTGGTGTCAGACCACCAAAGCCACAATCCCAGGTATCTGCACGGCGATAGGCCTTTTCTGGATCCCGACGCAAATACCAGTAACTGATTCCGCCAGCGACAAGAATGCCAAGAAAAACCAGCGGTGCTGCATAAGAAGCTTGCTCAGCAGATACCGGCGCCAACCATAACCAGTTGGCGGCGGTATCATTCGGCAGAGTCTGTCCCATTAGCTGCACGGATACCGTGTTGAGCAGTGCAATAATGGCTCCGGGGAAAATACCGATTAACAAACATAACCCGGCTAGCATACCCATTCCTGCTATGACACCGTTGTCATCTATTTCCTGTGCTTTGGCGCAATGACCAGAGCGTGGCAAACCCAGAAAAATGGTTCCAAATACCTTGACGAAACAGGCGGCAGCCAGTGCGGCTGCCAATGCTAACGCAGCAGCAGAAACCGGAATCAGACTACGGATGACGCCGCTTTCGATCACATCAGCTTGTAACGCAGCTTGAAAGGTCAGCCACTCAGAAACAAAACCATTCAATGGTGGTAATGCTGAAATCGCCATACAACCAATCAGGAACAGTACAGAGGTTTTGGGCATGCGATGAATCAAGCCACCCATACGCTCAATATCGGTTTCTCGAGTTTGATGGATGATGACGCCAGCACCAAGAAACAGTAGGCTTTTAAATAAGGCATGGTTCAAGGTGTGAAACAGCGCGGCAACCAGACCAAGCACACCCAGTTGTTCATGTCCGTAGCTGAAAAAAATCATCGACAATCCGAGACCGATAAAAATGATGCCGATATTTTCAACTGAGTGATACGCTAGCAAGCGTTTTAGATTATGTTGCATGAGTGCATACAACACCCCGAACACCGATGAAACAGCGCCAATGATTAACACCGCCAAACCCCATTCCCATTGAATACCGCCAAGCAGATCATAGGTAAAACGAATCAGCCCGTAGACAGCGACTTTGAGCATCACCCCGCTCATTAGAGCAGAAATGTGCGATGGCGCAACCGGATGGGCTTCCGGCAACCAGACATGGATTGGAACCAGACCGGCTTTCATACCAAAACCCAACAAAGCCATCACAAAAGCAATGTTTGCCCAAGTGTCTGTTAATGATGCAGCACGCAACGCATCAAAGGTAAAGTTATAGTTTTCGGAAAAACTGGCGAGTACACCATAAGCCAGAATAATCGAGATCGCTCCCACCTCGGCCATCATCAGATATAGAAAAGCAGCCCGTCGATTAGCCGGATTTTCGTGCTGAAACGCCACCAGAAAATAACTGGCAACCGACATTACTTCCCAGGCAATCATAAAAAAGAACGCGTCATCTGCCAGTAACACCAGCAACATCCCAGCGATAAACAGACCGGTGAATAATCCAAGCACACCAAACGGATGATCTTGTTCATTATTGTGGCTAACATAGCCAGGGCCATACAAACTAACCGCGCAGACAGCAATGCCGATAATCAGGTAAAAGAAGGCTGACAGACTGTCAAAACGCACGTGCCAGGGAAGCCAGGGCAAGCCAAGACTCAATTGATCAGTGATAACCTGCTGACTGAGCAAACAGGTTAGACCGGCCGCAACGGCACAAACACCAGCCAGACCCAGTACGATAAAACTGAGTTGTTGCAGGCGTTGGGGAAAAACCTGTTCTTCAAGAAATGCGTCCAGTCGTTGTTGCCATACTGGATTTAAAAATGTCGCAGATTGTTTCAGGTTGATCAGACAATTTCGGTAACGCATCAACAAGGCAAGCAAACCCGATAACAGACTGAGCAATACTGCTGCGTATGCTAACAATAGAATCATAAATATTCTCTCAAATGCAGGATTAGGAAGACAGTAACATTGCCAACTTTATTGATTGCGCGTTTCACGCTTCATGATTCGAGCCGCCAGATCGTGATTGGAAAATGTATGAATCGCATCGCCAATTTGTTTGCACTTGCCACCATGATCCTCATAGTGATGCATGAAGTCATGCATATATTCCATGACGGTATGATCAATCAAATAGGCATTGGATAGATCCAGGGTCACATGTTTACCGTGTGGAAGTGTATCCAGGGTCTTTTTAAGTGGCAGAAAATTAGTAAACAGCGCAGAACCATCGAGTTTGACAGTCACATTATCCTGTTCGATATCCGAGACTGAATAATGAATCTTGAACAGGTTTTTCAACGAAACTCCGCGCAGCATGTGGATAATCAACTTGACTACAATGCCGATGGCAACACCGATTAACAAGTCAGTCGCCAACACGCCGATGATGGTCACGATAAACATGAAAAACTGTTCAGAGCCAACTTTTAATACTTTATTGAATTCTCTTGGCGCGGCCAGATGAAAACCGGTATAGACAAGTAGAGCTGCCAGTGCTGCCAAAGGAATACTGTGAATCACCTGTGGAAACAGAACAACAAATAACAACATGCATGCGCCGTGAAAAAAATTCGCCCACCCGGTCTTGGCGCCATTAGTGATATTTGCAGAACTACGAACCACCTCAGAAATCATTGCCGTGCCGCCAATTAAACCGGAAACAGCATTGCCAGTTCCAATCCCCATAATGTCTTTGTCCAGATTGGTCACACGCTTGTAAGGATCAAGTTTGTCGACAGCAATGGCGGTTAACAGGCTTTCAAGACTACCAACCAGGCAAATACTGATCACAGCAATCCAGAACTCAACAGTCGCTATTTTAGAAAAATCAGGAAAATGGATACTGGAAAGGAAATGATCCGAGATATCAACCAGATAATTTGGGCCGACCTTGCCATCATGCACAACGTCTGCAGTTAGTTTGTTAAGCTGCTCCGGGACATGATAAATATGCTGATGTCCCAGATCAAAATACATGCCAAGGAAAATTCCCAATGCAACCACAATGATTGGAGCGGGAATCTTTTTAAGCAAGGGTTGTTTTAGTTGCGCCCAGATCACCATAATCATAAAACCGAGCAGCCCGATTGTAGCAATTTCAGCATTCATGTTCATAATGCTGTGCGGTATTTGCCCCATTGATTCAAACAGGCTATGTGCGTCTGGTTTAACGCCGAACATCACGTGTATCTGCTTGGTCATGATGATAATGCCGATGGCAGCCAGCATGCCATGAACAACCGAGGTTGGAAAAAAAGAACTCAATGATCCCAGTTTGAAAAAACCAATGAGGACTTGCAAAATACCGGCAATCACAATCGCAGCAAGAGCATAGCGATAACCAGCCATGGCATCGCCTTCTCCGAGCTTTTCGACGGCATCAAGTATCACCACGATCAAGCCAGCGGCAGGGCCGGCAATGGTAACAAATGAGCCGTTGATTCGTGAAACCAGCATACCGCCAACAATGGCGCTGAGAATTCCAGCCATCGGCGGTAATCCTGACGCCATCGCAATTCCCAGCGACAAAGGCAAGGCAATCAGAAAAATTAGAAACCCGGAAATCAGATCATCTTTCCAGTATTTTTTTAACCCGGCAAGTCCGGTTTCAGGCACAGTAGGTGAGGTCGAAGTACTCAAGGTTAATCCCTCCAGGTAATTGAGCGAACATCAAACTATCAAGCAGTATCCATGCCATGGTTTTGGCGCCATCATCATCCTTTTGATTATTCTGTATTTATTAAAAAACGGTAACTACACCTTGTTGGATTAAACCACACATATGGTTTATTTCAACCAATCCATTTGGTGGATATGAACCATCTATCTAAGATTTCCTGTTTCTATCACAATTATAATCACGCAACCAATCGTAATCGTGACCGCTTACTCAGGGGATCGGAAAAAACAGATCAGTGTTGAGCTATTTTGGCGTAAATTATGCTTTCTTCATACTTGGCGACTCTAAAATAATTGCGAGCGATCTGAGTATGTAGTTGACAGGTCCCGGAGGTTACAGCGTTGTTGGATTCATACGTATTTCGAATACCGCCCAGCTCAGTCATCAGATCGCAAGCAGGTTTTTAGTAAAGCACGACTATCAGCTGAGAGGTTTCTGCTAACCGCCGACAATCTCTCTTGTTAACACTACTTCACATCATTAACAAATGTATACAAAACATAAGACAACTCAACATCATTCAAGGGCTCAGATGAAAACAATCAGTAATACAATTATTTTAAGCCTTTTGCTGTGTGCAACTCCACTCACCTGCTTTGCTGGCGGCTTGAACGATATGTTTGGAGTATGGGGTTCACTCACCTTGCAAGGTGATTTTAGCGCCATATCACCTGAGCTTGACAAATTCCACTGGCGTATTACAAACCAGACTCGCAGCCGTGATGATGATCATACTCAAACCCGGTTTACTGAAAACATCTTGTTCACCCAGGCTGGATACCAGATAAATGAGCATGCTTCAGTCTGGCTGGGTTATGTACATAACTGGATTGATCCATTACACAAGTCATCGTTCCAGGAAAGCCGCCCGTATCAGGATTTTGTGTGGAAACAGCGTTTCAACGATTATAAATTCATGATGCGCATACGGATGGATGAACGCATACATACGAATACCGGGGATGCTGGGTACAGACTTAGACAACTGATACAAGTTGGACACGCTGTGCCTTTTATCGACAACCTGAGTAGCTACATTGGTTACGAAGTCTTGTTCTATCTGAATAACAGTGGTTTTGGCAGAAGCGGCGTTGCGGAAAACCGGGTCTATACCGGATTAAACTATCAGCTCACCAAGGCAGCCGGAGTCAGCATCGGTTATATGGGACAACATGTCGACAGACGTGGCGCCAATGACTTATTTACCCATAATATCCAGATTGATATGCATTACCGGTTTTTTTAATGCTTAGATTAAACAATGAAGTACGACATTTTTTAAAAACACTGCTTGAAAAACAAGATGTGCCGTGCTGCACTTCGTTTTTTCAATCACCAGTCATCAAAACGTTATGCAGTACTATACACATCAAAACCAGCCATTCTTGGCTAATTAAAGTGGATACTGGTAATCGTGCCTGATTATGGAGCATCAATTAATGATCCTATTTTGTTGAATTATTACAATGTAGCTGAATACTCGAGGTTGATTGCCCCATCGACTACAAATCAGACTCATCAGGAAATGTGATAATCCCGACAGAACAGATACAGGCCGTATCATGATTAATCAAACCAGTCGTAACAATAGACTGCAACTGACCAATAATATTGTCATTAATCAGCACGAATCAATATCTTAGCAGAAGAATCAATTCAAACTGATATCCTTAACAATTCCAGAATACATATGAAACTCAGTCATTACTCAAATAAAACAGCGAGCTTTTTGAACAGCTTTCTTGTCAACTTGAATGGCCAAGATAGAAGATCAATCAG
>DRLZ01000064.1 GCA_011322755.1 Crenotrichaceae bacterium | reverse complement strand
GTTCGAATCGCTCACGACCCACTTATTCCCATAATCCTTCCTCGCTTCAGATCCTGGCGGATTATTACTTGTGCCTCCCATGTCGATATATCTTCGAATAACACGATAAGGATATTTGTGAATGAAAGGCATTCGAATTCTGCAACCCCGTTATCGGGAGCTTATCTGGTACAAGACATGGGCGGGTTTGCGAGCTGAAGCATCGCAGAATTATTTGAGTTTTTTGTGGTGGATTTTTGAGCCGTTATTGTCGATGGCAGTCTACTATCTCGTGTTTGGTGTATTAATTAAACGTGGTACTGCTGATTTCGTGCCTTTTTTGCTGATTGGTTTGATTACCTGGCAATGGTTTGCGAACACGATTATCCATAGCATGAATTCTATTCTTGGCAGTCGCCAGTTAATGACCCAGGTTGACCTTCCAAAAGCTGTTTTCCCAAGTGTGATTGCAGGGATGGATATTATCAAGTTTTCCTGTGTGTTTGTGTTGCTGTTGGTTTTCCTGTGGAGTTACGGATTTTTACCGAATGTGTACTATGCTGCCTTGCCGGTTGTTATGTTCATTCAATTCACCCTGAATTTGACGTTTTCGTATCTTGTTGCGGGAATTATTCCCTTTTTTCCTGATGTGCGATTTCTTATTCAGGCATTATTGCAACTGGTTTTTTTTGTCTCAGGGGTTTTGTTTGATGGGTCTTCTATTCCAGAGCAATACCAGCAATACTTTTATTTGAATCCAATGGCGAATGTGATTGATGCATATCGGGATATTTTAATGCATGAACGATGGCCTGATTGGTCATCATTGGGTGTGGTTTTCTGTTTTGGATGTGTTGGCGTTGTGACAGGATATGTGTTGATCTCTCATTATGATCGTCACTATTTACGCATTATTGCACGATGATAACGAATATACTGGGTAATGTGGCAAATTCAAAATGAAAAATTTTGAACATTTCAACGCGCCACCGATTATTTCAGCGCGACAAATCGGGGTAACATATCAACGCAAGGGTCTGTTTCATTCCAGTAGTTATGATGCTTTAAAAAACGTAACATTTGATTTATACAAGGGTGAATCACTTGCTGTTTTGGGGCGAAATGGTGCTGGGAAAAGCACTTTGTTGCAGTTGCTGGCAGGCGTGCTTCAGCCTGATCGAGGCGAGCTGATTAATCGTGGCGTACAAGCTCAGTTA
The DNA here is from genome assembly GCA_011322755.1 of Crenotrichaceae bacterium. GTDB lineage: Bacteria > Pseudomonadota > Gammaproteobacteria > Methylococcales > DRLZ01 > DRLZ01. Next base: position 3,069 of record DRLZ01000064.1, on the reverse strand, counting down.
CTCACGCTCCAGGTCGGATTTGATGCCAAATTAACAGGTCGTGATAATGCAATACTCAGCGGCATTTTACTTGGTCGCAGACGTCGTGAGGTTGAAAAACAACTCGATCAGATTTTTGAGTTTGCAGAACTTGAAGCATTTATGAATGCACCGTTATCGACTTATTCGGCAGGAATGAAGGCAAGATTGGGTTTTGCGGTCAGTGCTTATCTGGAGCCGGATGTTTTATTGGTAGATGAAGTGCTGGCTGTTGGTGATGCAGCTTTTCAGTCTAAGTCAAAAAAAATAATGGAAGACAAAATTGCCTCGGATAAAACAGTTGTTTTAGTATCGCATAGTGTCGAAATGATCAAGAAATATTGCAATCGAGCAGTATGGATAGATGACGGTGTGAGTCGACTGGAAGGCAATGTAAACGAGGTCGTTGCAGCGTATGTCGATAACATGACAACTGGAAATAAAATGAAAGCATTTGGTTGAAAACCTGCTCACCCTCTTGCATCTTGCATCTTGCATCTTGAAGTCGCGTTGACTTCACTTGGCGCCAGGCTTTTTTCAGAATAACGATAACAGTGAGACGTCGATAATATGGGATAATATGGCTCGCAACTCATTGATGTTGGGTAGAAAATATCCATGGAAGCAGGTGTTCAACTTTGTCTTTGATAACAAGTTCTATTGTTATGTTATATAAATCATGCAATTAGCAAATATAGTTAACTAAGGTTGACAAGTAATAACAGAGCTGTTACTTTGAGTTCCTGTGTTTAGAGATTTAGGCTGAGTGTTCGCTTGTAAACGATTGCCATGTTTGGAATTTCTGGGCAAAAATAAAGTATTGAACTATAGTTGTTAAGGCTGCTACATTGAAACACATTTTTTTTTCCGTGCTATTAGTGATATCACTGGGTTTGGTTACAGGGTGTGCGTCATTAGGCGGTGTTAACAAGAAGAGTGATGAGTATATAGCTGAGCGTGCATCGCAACGCTGGAAAGCACTTGTTGATGGTGATTTCAAAAAAGCATATCAGCTTCTGAGCCCGGGTTACCGTAAAACGAAATCGCTGGATTATTTTAAAAAACAATTCGGCGGCTGGGTTAACTGGACGGGCGCAACGGTTGTGAGTGTGGAACGGACATCAGAAAATATTGCGGAAGTGAAAATTCATCTTGAATTTGAGAGTTACCAAAAGTGGACTGACAGTCTGCAGAAAAATGCATCTAATTTCAGGGAGAAGTGGATTTTTACAGACAGCGATTGGTGGTATGTCTCAAATTAATGTAAAATATTTGGAGATTTTCCAAATCGTGCTTATAATTGGTGCTGTAACACGTGGGGGTGGGCTAGTGGCTGGTTTGTGAATTGTATGCCAGCGCCTCCGGCGCAAAACTTTTCGAAGTGTTGTAATTTTGTAATATAAAAGTATGTTTATCTAAGGAGCAAAGATGATGAGAAAAAATCTTCGTAAAAGCAGTATTGCTTTGGCGGTTGCCGCCGCCGGAGTGGGAGTGGTTGGTTTGTCAACGCAGGCAGTTGCTGTCCAGATTGGTACAGATGGTCTGGGTGAAGCATTGATCTACCCTTACTACACAACAAATAACGGCTATTTGACATTGGTTGATGTTATCAACACAAGCGCCAAGACTGTAGCATTTAAGATTCGGTTGCGCGATGCCAAGAACAGTCGTGATTGCCGTGACTTTAACGTTGTTTTATCACCACATGATGTCTGGGTCGCTTCTATAGAAGAAGGCGAAGATGGTCAGCCACGAATCTGGACACCAGATAATTCCTGTACTTCACCAAGCCTGCCGAATACTGTTCGTAACGGCAAGTTTGTAAACCTGACAAGCGCTGATTTCGCAGGGACTCGATCAGATAGTGACGATGAATCAATTGATCGCTGCCGAGAAGGTTATGTTGAAATCATTGAAATGGGAACATCTACAGGCGGAGTTTATGCGACTGATGCATTGCATGACTCAGATGGTGTGCCTCCGTGTGAGTTAATTCCAAATGATTTTAATAATGCAGCAACAATTGGTGCAGTTAAAGCTGAGTTCAGAGAGCCTGAAAATGTATTGAAAGGTAATTTTTCACTGATTCGTACTCAGACTGGACAAGGTTTTTCTGGCGTACCAACAACCTTGGCTAATTTCTATTCGCCACTTCTCGGTGTTGATGGAGCAAGTGCTGATGACTTGGTTTCAACCGCCGGTGGTCTTGCGCCAAGTCTGGGTGATGCAGCACCTGCAGAATCTTTTATTCCAGATGTACTCACAGGTTCAGGTATCCTTTTTGACACATGGTCAGGTGCTAACGGTGGCGCTGATCCTGTCAGTGCTGTATTGATGAGAAGTTCAGTTATTAATGAATGGTCAACCAACCCTGGCTTTGGATCAAATACAGATTGGGCAGTAACTTTTCCGACCAAACGTTTCTATGTTGACCCTGATATCGCAGGTGCCACTGTAGCAGCTCCTTTTACTGAATTATTTGATGAAAACAGTAATGCAAAATCATGCGTTGAAATTGGTATTCAATCATGGAATCGTGAGGAAAAAGCTGAGACAGTTCAAAATGGTTTCTCTCCTTTCGTTCCTGGTCAGGCAAATGAGTTATGCTATGAGTCGAATGTAATTACATTCAACCGTACTGGTGGTGAGGGAATTCTAGATTCCAAGTTTGCACAGAATATTGATACTGCAAATTTAGGATTGTTTGGCTGGACTCGACTCGACATGACTACCAGTGCCCAGGCACAAGTTGGTTTGACATCAACCGGGCCAGTTGTTACAACTTATAAAGGTCTGCCAGTAACTGGTTTTGCTGTAATCAATCGAAGCACTGGATCACAGTCAACCAACTATGGTGGATTGTTTGACCATGCTTACCAACGTCTGGTTTCTTAATCAAACTGTTGTGAGTTAATAGCAGCTTAGGCAGCTGTTAACGTGATATTTAGAACGTGTTGATGTTTGTTGCATCAACACGTTTTTTTTATGGGGAGAATTGATTGTCACAAATTAATTCAAAAGCGTTTCATATGTAATGATTCCGTGTAATTT
>DRLZ01000063.1 GCA_011322755.1 Crenotrichaceae bacterium | reverse complement strand
CCCGCTCTCAGTTACTTTGTGGTCATGAAAATCGGCAACAGGGTGCTGTTTTTTTGATGCAAACGCAAACGACCACAGGCCGCCTGGATAAGTCAGATTGGTATAATTGTACAGAGAGACTACTGGAAACAGTTCGCCCATTATCTTGAGCAACGATTGTTGTTGTTCGGCTGCATAGAAGGGTGACTCGCCTTGTGCAACTACGATTCCATCATCTTTCAGGATTCGATTCACATGATAATAAAAATCAGTTCCAAACAATGGAACAGCTGGGCCAATGGGATCTGTTGAATCAACCAGAATAACATCGTATTGTTGATTTGTTGTTGTTACATAATCAACAGCATCGCCAATCTCCAGTGTAAATCTGGAAGTTTTTTTCATCCCGACAGCAGTTTGTGGAATCCATTGTTTACAAGTATTGACGACCAGTTCATCAATCTCAACCTGGTGACAATGGGTTACAGATTGATGGCGTAAAACCTCTCGCGCTGTACCACCATCTCCACCACCGATAATCAGCACGTTTTCAGGTTCAGGGTGAGTGAATAAAGGAATATGTGCAATCATTTCATGATAAATAAACTCATCACGTTCACTGATCATTACCAGACCGTCGTTGAGTAACATGCGGCCGAATCCCTTTGTTTCGACGACATCAATTGTTTGAAACTCACTTTTTCCCTGAAACAGAGTGCGTTTTACCGGATAGCGCAAGACAAGAATGTCTTCATGTGATTCTTCAACCCAGCAACCAGGATGTGATGCTTTCTCAGCTTTCGTTGTCATTTGAACTTTAATGAGTGAAACAGGGGGTGATTTGTCAATTATTAGTATGTGAGTAACGGTTGAGCGGTTTCAGTTCAGAATATTTTATAAATCCTGTGAAACCAATGCCTTATGCCCTGTTGTTCACATTGAAATCATGGCTTCAGGTAAAAAGCACCAATTCTGAATAAACAACTATACTTTATACAGATGCCATATACCGTGGAACGATTGCATTTTTTATAGATTAAGTTAGCAAAAATCCCATTAATCAGAATTTCCGTGCCACTTGTCATCTTTTTCAGGTTTTTTCATTTGAGCGCTGGTATACCTTATTACTATGAAATTGTATAGAACTACAATAGATGGTTTTACCCTCATTGAGTTAGTCATCACCGTATCGATCGCAGCCATCTTGTTCACCATTGGAATGCCATCTTATCAGAAAATGGTGATGGACAAGCGGATGGCAACCACGAGGGAAACTTTGATCACTGATTTGGAGATAGCGAAAAGCGAAGCCATGACGCGTAATCAATCAGTCATATTATGCCGCCATAGTGGTGAAACAGCGACACCAACAGCGTGTGATAACACGGCTGAGTGGGAGAATGGCTGGGTTGTTTTTGTCGACACGAACGGTGACAGCAATGTGGATGCGAATGAACTGCTACGTGTTACAGCTGGGCTGGGAGCTGGGCTGAATATTGATTATAGCAAAACGAGTATAGCCTTTAGCTCACGTGGATTCACTGGCACAACAAACGGAACTTTCAGAATTTGTGATGGGCGAGGCTATCAACATGGACATAAATTAATTCTTTCAACCTCTGGATTTATTCAGACAGAAAATGCAACCGATTGCCCAAGCTAATGAAGCAATTTAACTCGACATCAGCACATTGCTACTCTGGTTTTACCATGGTGGAGTTTTTGGTTTCTATCCTGGTTCTTTCAATTGGGTTAATTGGTCTTGCGGGCTTACAAGTAACAAGTTTGCGTGACAACAGTCGGGCCTATATGCGCAGCCAGGCGTCAGTATTAGCTTCTGATTTGGCTGACAGAGTAAGAGCAAACCCAACGATTAACTATACGACTGTCACCGCGAGTGAAAATACAGGGTGTCTCACAACAGCAGGGTGTTCAGCAACGCAGATGGCACAACAGGACTTGTTTGAATGGAATAACAATCTGCCATCTGAGCTAACCAGTGGAGAAGGCGTCATTTGTTTTGACAGTACGCCAAATGATGGGACAAGTGCGGCATCAGCTGCATGTGACGGTATGGGTGCAACATTTGCAATCAAAATCTGGTGGCAGGATAAACAGCCTGACAGTAGTGGCACGGTAGCAACACCGCAACGATATATTATGAGTTTTCGACGATGAGAACAGCGCATTATAAAAAGCAAACCGGTTTGACAATGCTCGAGATATTGATTGTCATGACATTGTCCGTCGTGCTTTTGAGTGGTTTGGTTGAAATTGTGCTGGCTCACCAACAGACCAGTCGTCTTCAAAAAGGTCTGTCACAAATACAAGCCAATGGTCGTCATGCAATTGATTATCTACGAATGGATATGAGACGAGCTGGCTACGCTGGTTGTTTACCAGGTGGTTTGGTCAACGCACACAGTCAGTTGAGCACAGTGCTTACACAGGAATATCAGGCCGCATTGATTGCAGATAACAGCTATGAACAGAGTTTCAGTTCGACTAACCCTGGTGCGAATAGTGATAGCGTGCAGGTCACCAGTGCGTTGGGTACAGGCTCAAATCTGGCAGTTGACATGAGTAGCGAATCTGCTGCAATCGAAGTCGTAGGAGGCAGTGATATCAAGAAAAACAGTCTTGTAGTGATCAGCAATTGTGAAGATGGAGATATTTTTGCTGTGACAAAAATAACTGATAACACTGGATCTGGTGATTTTGATGATTGTGCTGCTGCAGGAGCAAGCTGTTTACTCGAACATACCACGGGTTCAGATAATCTCAATGCGACGCTATCAAAGCGTTATCAGACTGACGCCAGAGTCTTTCCTCTGCAAACACGTCTTTACTCCATACAGATTGAAGCGGGTAAAGAAAACAGCCTTTGGGTGAGTAATCAAGGCAAGCTGGTCGATGGAATAGAGAATATGCAGGTTCTCTATGGAGAAGATGGAGCAGATGCTGATTCGACAGCTGATTATTATGTACCGCTCAATAACGTTACTGACATCAGTAATGTTGTTAGTTTGAAAATCAATCTGTTATTGCGCTCCGGGGATGATCATTTATCCAAAGATGCGATGAAGTATGATTTTGCTGGAGCGACCAATCTGGCAGGTCCAGATAAACGTTTGCGGAAAGTATTTACTACCACCATCGCGTTAAGGAACAAGTTGCAATGAATAATGACCGAGAAAACAATTCCAGATTCAGTCTGTTTTTCGGGTCTGAGCAAACAGGAACAGCACTGGTCACCAGTCTGGTGATGCTCTTGATTATGACCATGATCGGCGTCGGCAGTCTTAAAAATACAATGATGCAGGAGAAGATGGCAGGAAATGTATGGGATGCCGGAGCTGCGTTCCAGGCAACTGAGATTGGATTAAGAGACGGCGAAAACTATCTGGAAACATTGGCATCGCCATCTGTTTTCAGTACCACGGCATCACCATCGGTAGGTTTGTTGAGTGCAATCGCCACTGAATTTGATTATCTTGATTCAGCGGCATGGAATGCTGGTTCTGCAATACAGAGCACGGGAGCTTTTAATGCTGTTGAAAACCCACCGTACTATGTCATTAAACACGTTAAAGATACCAGTGGGGCTGGGGGGAATAATAGCATCATGGTCAGGGGATATGATGATGTTACTCCCGGCACCAGTGTTTCGATTTTTAAGATAACAGCGAAAGGCACCGGCAGAACCGCTGCTGCACGCAGTATCCTGCAAACTTTTTATGCCAAACGTTTTTAGATATTCCCAATGAGAACCATCATGAAACAACACAACAAGAACCGATTGATCAAAACTTTTTTTATTTCTGTACTCGTTCTGCCTGTGAGTGCAATGGCGGCACCACTAAAGCTGGAAACGAGCCCTCTTTTTCTGGATAGTTCAGAAAAATCAAACTTAATGTTGATTATGGATGATTCAGGCAGTATGGATTGGGAAATATCAATACCTGATACCTCAGAAGGAATTATTTGGTGGAGTACTGCAGATTCGGCTTTTGTTGGTGCAGACCAGCTTGGTCAGATTAATCAGCATTTATCCGGATTTAACTGGGAAGATGGTTTACATGTTTACTTGTTTCCGAATGGAGTGATTGATCCGGATGGTCCGGATCGACGCTGGTATTCGGATTCTATAACTAACAATGCTAAGTCATTGGCTGTTCCGCCTTTTATCCAGTATGCATTCACGCGTACAGCAGAATTCAATACGGCTTATTACAATCATAATGTAACCTATAAACCGTGGGTTAGCTCCCGGTTCGGTGGAACAGTTTATCCAGATATGGTGGCTACAAATGCGTTGTCAGATCCTGATACAGGTGATGCTAATGATAACAATACAGTTGCGTTTGATTTAACCCAGAATGTAGAAAGTGCTGTAACTGACCATACATTTGGTGTCTATGCAGGGATGGCTGTTCCAGCCGGAACCCGATATTACAATGGGTCTGCATGGGTAACCACGGGTTCGGATGTTATATGGGCAACAGATACGACTCTTGGTATTAGTTATTTTCCCGCTACTTACTATACGATCGTCAGCAGTGGTAACTACACAATGGGAGGGGGTCATAATTGTGCGACACCAGACCCGAATCAATACGTGGCTTTTCGTACCGCCCCATCATCTTTTTCAAGTGTAGTTGCCGATGCGCTTGCACCGGATGGCCGCTGTCTTAACAAAATAGAAATTAAGCCGGCAACAACCAGTTATCCTCAGAATGGCAGCCGTACTGACTGTACTAATTCATCAACCTGTACATATGCAGAGGAAATTCAGAATTTCTCTAACTGGTTTAGCTACCACAGAAAGCGTTATCTGGCGTTGCGCGCGGCAATGGGCGAAACTTTTAAAAATACTGGAGACGTGTTTGCCGGAGTGTATACGATTAATGACGTTGAAGACGGTAGTCAGGGTGACGTAACCATGTTTGATCTTGACGTTGCGACTGATCATTTGAGTCTGTTTGATCGCGTGTATAGTATTGACGCAGGCGGCGGCACGCCGAATCGTGAAGGTCTTGATTTTGCCGGGGTTCAATTCATGCGTACAGATGCGAATGCACCTGTCAAGAATAGCTGCCAGAAAAACTTTGCATTGCAGTTTACTGATGGTTATAGCGCGACAACAACAACTTCAGGTACCGGGAATGCAGATGGTTCAGCTGGGTCACCTTTTGCGGATACATACAGTGATACGTTGGCGGATATCGCATACAAATATTATTCAACCACACTGCGCACAGATGCTGGATTTTCTACAGGACAAATTGATGCGCCGCCTGCATGCAGTCAGCCCAATCCACCAACAGTTTTTGATTGCAATCAGGATTTGCATATGAATACTTTCGGGATTGTGCTCGGTGGTATTGGCAAGGATATCTTTGGTGTTAATGATGGCGGGGTCGTGCGTACGACGGTTGCAGATGCACATACCAATCCACCAACCTGGCCAGATGTTAATGCAACCCGAAATGCAACCCAGATTGATGATTTGTACCATGCCACAGTGAATGGTCGTGGTGAAATGTTTCGTGCAACATCACCGCAGGAATTAACGTCTTCACTTGAAGAAGCACTGGCTACAATCAAATCACAGGCGGGTTCAGCCTCTAAAGTATCATTTAACAGCCCGTCTTTAGGTGCTGGCGGTTTGATTTATGCGTCAGGATTTAGTTCTGAAAATTGGAGTGGTGATGTCAGGGCATATGCGTTGGATGAGGCTACGGGTGATTTAAGCCCATCACCGATGTGGAGTGTGACGGATGACTGGTTGGATAAAGCGGGAGGATTATCACATACAGCGCGAACTATTCTTACTTTTAACGGAACCCAGGGAGTTGGTTTTAAGTCAACAAACTGGGCGAGCTTCAGCGTAGCGCAAAAGGCGGATATAAACGTTGCATCTGCGGCATTATCAAAAACTGACACAGAGGTGATTAATTATCTTCGTGGTGACCGTAGCCAGGAAGGGGTAAATGGGTTCAGAGTCCGTGATAGTGCTCTCGGCGATTTTGTAAATTCCAATCTGGTTTATGTTGGAAAGCCTCCATTGAAATGGCCTGATTCAGCTGCCTTCACTGCTGGTACAGGACCTGCTCGCTATTCTGACTATCGTTTGGCATTGATTAATAATCCACGGAAAGAAATGATCTATATCGGCGGCAATGATGGGATGTTGCATGGTTTCGTTGCCTCTTCTGGAGATGCCGATTCTGGAAAAGAAATTTTGGCGTATATTCCTGCAAGTATTTTCTCAAGCGCAGCTAACGAAGGACTTCACTACTTAACAGAACAGAATTACAAACATCGCTTCTATGTTGATTTGTCGCCTGTTGTTTCTGACGTCATTCTCAATAATAAATGGAGTACAATTTTAATTGGTGGAGAACGATCTGGCGGACGCGGACTATTTGCGCTTGATGTAACTGACCCGAGCTTGTTCGGTGATGATAGTACCAAAGCTGCAAACACAGTACTATGGGAATTTACTGAGGCAGATCTTGGATACACGTATAGCAAACCGACCATCGTTAAACTAAATAATGGGAAATGGGGTGCGATTTTTGGTAATGGGTATAACAGCACGGGCTCAGGTGAGGCCAAATTGTTCATCGTTGAGCTTGAACAGGGTGGAGCATGGAGTGAGAATTCCAATTACTATAAGTTGAATACTGGTGTTGGTTCGATTGCAACGCCAAATGGACTCGCGACCCCAGCTGTTGTTGATCTCGATGGAAATGGTACGGCAGACAGAGTGTATGCTGGCGACTTACATGGCAATATGTGGGCTTTTGATATCAGTAATGCCTCATCTGCAAACTGGGGGAGCAAATATGAGAATCCTGCCAATACCCCGGTACCCTTGTTTCGAGCGCAATATGGGGCTGTGGCTCAGCCGATCACTGTTCAGCCAATTGCTGTCATGCATCCAACGATACCAACTGATCCTGGCGTTAATGAACCGAATGTAATGTTGTTTTTTGGAACAGGTCAGTATCTCGAAAGGTTTGATATTGATACAACAGAGACCCAAAGCTTTTATGGGATTTGGGATCGAGGAGTGGCTGAACTGACGCGGTCAGATCTGCAAGCCCAAACAGTGATTAATAATAGTCATACTGATGAGAATGGCAATCTGCTGCGGTTGATGTCAGACAATGCTGTTGATTACGATCCATTACTCCCATCTGATTTACAATATGGTTGGTATTTTGATCTACCAACGACAGGGGAACGATCCGTTTTGCCTGCTTATGTCCGCGGTGATTTGGTTTTTTATAATACTTGGATTCCGAGTACTGTACCATGTACGAGTGGTGGCGTTGGATATCTGATGTCAGTTAGTCAGGCAACGGGTGGAGAACCTTCAGAACCTGCGTTTGATATTATCAATGCTGTTAATGTTGATCCAGCTGTTGATTCAAATGATAGCGTTTCTTTTGGTGGGGATAATGTCGCACCTGCAGGTGTTGCCTTTAACCTCGGTATGCCGAATGCTTCCGGATTCATTGGAGACTATCAACATACCAGTAATACAGAAACTGTTGATGTCAGCAAGAGACTTCTCGCCCCTCTCAGTGGTTTGAAAACAGGTCGTTTATCCTGGCAGGAGTTGGGGCGAGACTAGACATTTGCTCGAGAATAGCAACTTTGGCTGAAAATATGATGATGCGTAAAGGTCGAGTTGCGAATTGCGAAATTTTGGGGCGATGGCTATTGATGTTCGCTTCAGTGTGTGGGCGTTAGTTTCCTGAATCTCGCAGCTTCTGTGCTTCAGGCCTGACCAATTTGCTGTTTGATTGTTGAATTCGTTGTAGTGTTTCTTACATATTGATCCCTAGTGTAAGAGGCACGGCAACGACAGGAAGTATCACTTCTGCTTTAACGTCTCAGTTTCCTGTCTTTACGCAGAAACTAGGTGATTTGGGAAATGCCACACCCCCTCCCCAATGAATACCCATTTTTTGACACTAGGCTGGTATAGTGTCACAATCAACCAGTTTCATTTGGTTATAGTGAGTCCACGAATCCGTGGGCAGGAGAACTAAGCATTGAACGATATGCTGAAAAATATCATATTATGGGTTGTTATTTTTATTGCGTTAGCATCTGTTTTTAACAACTTTGGCTCAAAGAATAGCAATACTGAAAACATCCCTTATTCACAGTTCATTGCTGCTGTAAAAGCAAATGAAGTCGAAAAGGTATATATAGAAGATAATTCTGTTCGAGGTAAATACAAGACAGGAGACCGTTTTTCTACATATAGTCCGAATGATGCACATATGATTGATGATTTGTTGCTTCATGACGTCGAAATTCTTGCGCGACCGCCTGAAAAAGAATCTGTATTACTCAGTATTTTTATTAGCTGGTTCCCGATTCTCTTGCTCATTGGAGTCTGGATATTCTTTATGCGTCAGATGCAGGGTGGTGGCGCCGGCGGCCGTGGTGCGATGTCATTTGGAAAAAGCAAGGCGCGTTTGCTGGAAGAAGACCAGATCAAAGCTACACTTGATGATGTAGCAGGAGTTGAAGAGGCAAAAGAAGAGGTTGGTGAAATTGTCGATTTTCTCAAAGATCCCTCTAAATTTCAAAAGGTTGGTGGAAAAATACCCCGAGGCGTACTGATGGTAGGGCCACCTGGAACGGGTAAAACTTTACTTGCCCGCGCCATTGCCGGGGAAGCTAAAGTCCCTTTTTTCACCATTTCCGGATCTGATTTTGTTGAGATGTTTGTGGGTGTTGGTGCTTCCAGAGTTCGCGATATGTTTGAACAGGCGAAAAAACATGCACCCTGTATCATCTTTATTGATGAAATTGACGCAGTTGGTCGGCATCGAGGTGCGGGTCTTGGCGGTGGGCATGATGAGCGCGAACAAACTCTGAACCAGTTATTGGTTGAGATGGATGGATTTGAAGGCAACGAAGGTGTCATAGTCGTTGCAGCAACAAACCGTCCTGATGTTCTGGATCCTGCATTGCTGAGACCGGGGCGGTTTGACCGTCAGGTAACTGTCGGGTTGCCGGATATCAGGGGTCGGGAGCAAATCTTAAATGTACATTTAAAGAAAGTCCCGACTGATAGCAGTGTCGAGATTAAATACATTGCACGTGGTACTCCTGGTTTTTCAGGCGCTGATCTGGCAAATTTGATTAACGAAGCTGCCTTGTTTGCTGCCAGGGAAGATAAATCATCTGTCACAATGGAGCATCTCGAAAAAGCCAAAGACAAGATTCTAATGGGTTCTGAGCGCCGGTCAATGGCAATGACTGAGGATGAGAAAAAACTGACTGCTTATCACGAGGCAGGACATTGTATCGTTGGACGTATTGTGCCAGAGCATGATCCAGTTTACAAAGTCAGTATTATGCCGCGTGGCCGTGCCTTGGGTATTACCATGTTTTTACCTGAGCAGGATCAATACAGTGCAAGCAAGCGTAAACTGGAAAGCCAGATCTCAAGTTTGTTTGGTGGGCGTATCGCTGAAGAACTGATTTTTGGTGCTGATGCAGTGACGACAGGTGCATCAAATGATATTGAGCGAGCAACCGATATTGCCCGCAATATGATAACGAAATGGGGCTTGTCAGATCATATGGGTCCACTGGCTTATGGCGAAGATGAGGGTGAGGTATTTCTTGGTCGATCAATGACACAGACAAAATCAATCTCCGAACAGACTGCACGGGCAATCGATGAAGAGATACGCTTGTTTATTGATCGAAATTATCAGCGAGCTGAGACTATTTTAAAAGACAAAATAGATATCCTGCACAAAATGGCTGAGGCATTAATCAAATATGAGACGATTGATAAAGATCAAATCAAGGATTTAATGGAAGGTCGGGAACCAAAGCCGCCAAAAGACTGGGAAGAGCCCACATCCGGAGCAGGTGGGTCAGCAGTGAAAGCAGCTGAATCTACAACGCCTACAGGTACTCGAAATCCTTGGGGTGGACCTGCTGAACAACATTGAGGAGCCTGAATGGGGGTATTGACCAGATAGATTAATGCACTCAGAATAATATTCAGAAAGCGTTCACGATTATTCATGGACGCTTTTTTAGTATGTGTCTCTATATTCTATTTTGTGACAAATTGAAAATTTAACAATTTTTGACAATGTGATCGGCAGTGAGAATGAACTAAACTGATACAGAACTGCATATACAACATAATGTTTGGTTCGCATGCTTGATTCTAAAACGCTGGAAAACGTCTGCGTGATTTGATTATTTATAAAGTCGTGATTATTAGAAGAACGAATTGATGTATTGCTTTAGATACATGACGCGCTAAGATAGTTAATAATTCACGTGGCTGTGGGCATGACTCGGTATTTTGTTAATACAGTACCGGGAACTTCTAAAACACTACTATGCAACCAGAACACTGTATTAGGTGGAGTTCGAAATACTCATGTATTTCCATATACACTACAGTTTCTGCGCTTAGTGTACTGGTGCTCACGATGGCTGTCAGAGATTCCCTGTTGTCTCTGGTCGTTTGTGTTTGCGACCAATTTCCTTACTTTAGGTGAGAATGTTTCATGAAAAAACAATATTTTGGTACCGATGGAATTCGGGGAAAGGTTGGTCACTATCCGATTACGGCTGATTTTATCCTCAAGCTCGGTTGGGCTGCTGGAAATGTACTTGCGGACTCGAGAAACAATAACCATGTTTTGATTGGCAAAGATACACGTATATCAGGGTATATGTTTGAATCTGCTCTGGAAGCCGGTTTGGCTGCTGCTGGTGTCAATTCACAACTTATGGGGCCTATGCCGACACCGGCAATTGCTTATTTGACCCGAACTTTCCGAGCTCAATGTGGCATTGTTATCAGTGCTTCTCACAATCCATATGATGATAACGGGATTAAGTTTTTTTGTCCTAAAGGACTAAAGCTGGCTGATGATATTGAATTGGCGATCGAATCCTATCTGGATAAACCGATGACAACAAAAGATTCGGCATCGCTAGGTAAGGCAACAAGAATTGATGATGCGGGTGCCCGATATATTGAATTTTGCAAGTCGACAATCCCTGCGTTTATGGATTTTTCAGGTGTCCGGATTGTGATTGATTGTGCGCACGGCGCAACTTATCATACCGCGCCATATGTCTTTGAGGAGTTGGGAGCGACTGTCAGCTCAATTGGAGTTGAACCGGACGGTCTGAATATTAATCACCAATGTGGTGCCACACATCTTGATACACTTCAGCAAAAAGTACTGGAAGAGCATGCAGATTACGGGATTGCATTCGATGGTGATGGTGACCGGGTGATGATGGTAGACCATAAAGGTGAAATTGTTGATGGCGATGAAATTCTGTTCATCATTGCAAAATCACGTGCAGCAAAAAATCACCTACGGCAGCCAATCGTTGGCACATTAATGAGTAATCTGGGATTGGAGCATGCACTGCAACAATCTGGAATTGACTTTGTACGAGCCAACGTCGGTGATCGTTATGTGATGGAGTTGTTAAAGCAAAAAGGCGGGGTGTTGGGAGGAGAAAATTCAGGACATGTTATTTGTCTTGATCGGAGTTCCACGGGGGATGGAATTATTGCGGCTTTGCAGGTAATGGTAGAGATGCATGAATCTGGGAAAACATTGCATGAACTAAAAAATGAAATGAATAAGTACCCGCAAGTATTGGTCAATGTGAAGATTGAACAACGTTTTAATGTGGCTGAACATGCAGTAATTCAGGCTGCTAAACAAGACATTGAGCATGAATTAGGTGATGATGGCCGGGTTTTGTTAAGAGCGTCTGGAACAGAGCCTTTAATTCGTGTCATGATTGAGGGAACCGAAAGCAATCAAGTAACTCGACTTGCGAACAAACTGGCTGATGTTGTCAAAGATGCATCGTTGGTTCATCAAATAGCAAGTTGATCCGGCGTATAACGAATCTAGGAGATGATTTGAAACCCTGTTTTTAAATTTGTTACCGGTTCAGAAGTGACGCTAACTTCTTTGACATTGGCATTTTCAGGGCCGATTTTGCACCAATTAATGAAATGCTGAATGTCTTTTGATTTTCCCTCGGCAACGGCATTTACGCTGCCATCAGCAAGATTGCGCACATAGCCGCTGATATTCAGTTTCCGTGCCTGATCACAGGCGGATGCCCGATAAAATACTCCTTGCACATGCCCACGAATAACCAGATTGACGCGTATCGTCATTGTGTTCTCCTGTCAGCTTTGTGAAAGATTGTATTCGACCTGACTGTTAATTTACCATGACCCTGTTGAATCAGTCTTTCAGATTCACGACTCAGTGCTAAAATAGCACTCAATTTTCATTAAGGTTATTTACGGTTAATGCTGAAAGCGCAACACCTTGTTCGTCAATACGGTAGTGTTACTGCCGTTAATAATGTTTCATTTGAGATTGATCAACAGCAGATTGTTGGATTGCTTGGTCATAATGGTGCAGGCAAAACAACGATTATGAAAATGATGACCGGGTTTCTGGAGCCCGGTTCAGGATCAATTTCGATTGATGGCGTCGATGTGAATCAGTACACAGCAGCGACCCAGGCACGGGTCGGATATTTACCCGAAAACTGTCCGTTATATCTGGACATGACAGTGATTGATTTCCTTTTATATGTAACCCAATTACGACATATGCCTTATCGGTCTGCACGTCGTGCTGTACAGCAAACGCTGGTAAGGACAGATATTGGCAGTAAAGCCTGTCAGAAAATTCAAACGTTATCGCGTGGATATCGACAACGTGTTGGTGTTGCACAAGCAATTCTGTCAGAGCCGAGCATATTGATTCTGGATGAGCCTACCAATGGGCTTGATCCATCCCAGGTAGAAAATATGCGCAGCCTGATTAAACAGCTTGCACAGACCACAACAGTGATCATTTCAACACATGTATTACAGGAAGTCAGTGCAGTTTGCGACCGTGTTTTAATCTTGAAACAAGGTGAACTGGCGCTGGATTCTACTCTTGAGAATTTGCAGCAAGGTGATCAGTTGTTGATCACTGTCGACAGGCCGCCTGAACAACTGATAGCGCAGTTACAGGATCATGTTGTTGTTCAAACAATTGAGTACCTGGGTCAAGATCAAACTGGTTACAGTTATCGATTGTCTCCTGCCGGGAGTAACACACTGGTATCAATTGTGCCAGAAATAACCCGTACGCTGGTTCAGTGTGGCTATAACGTAACGCGGATTACGCCAGAGCGACGAGATCTTGAAAGTATTTTTCGGGAGATAAATCTACCGTCTCATGTGGCTCTTCAGTAGCTTTCCATGTTGCTGGAATGAAATACCAGATTGCTTGTTTCTTTCATTCTTGAGAGGAAGCGAGCAAACCAGCCTTGTATTGCTTTGTCGTACTTAAATGCAGTTAATATTAGTAATACCAATAAAATAGTTACTCACTACCTAATTCGTATTTTTTCTGACTATTGATAAACGATGATGTCCCAATTGTTACAGGTGTCAAAAAAAGAATTTGCCACTTTCTTCGCTTCTCTGACAGCCTTTCTTTTTCTGGGCGCATTTCTTGTTGCAAACTTGTTTATTGTTTTCTGGGTCGAGACTTTTTTTGCCAGAAATGCTGCTGATTTACGTTCATTTTTTCAATGGATGCCATTATTGCTGATTTTTCTGGTTGCGGCTTTAACCATGCGGCTCTGGAGTGAAGAGCGTCGTATGGGAACGCTGGAATTCCTGACCACTCAGCCTGTATCTCCTCTCGTATTAGTCATTGGCAAATTTATCGCCAGCTTGAGTCTGGTCGGTTTGGCTTTATTGCTGACGCTGCCTTTACCGATCACTGTGGCGATGATGGGAGAGCTTGACTGGGGGCCGGTCTGGGGTGGTTATCTTGCCAGCTTCTTTTTAGCGTCGGCGTATATCGGAATTGGGCTGACAGTGAGTTTTATCAGTGACAATCAGATCATCAGTCTGATTCTCACTGTGATTGTTTGCCTGTTATTCTATCTGCTCGGAGCACCGGTGTTCACGTCCATTTTTGATTCCGGTACAGCTGAAATACTGAAACAATTTGGCAGTGGCTCACGCTTTGCGTCAGTTGCACGCGGGGTGCTGGATCTGGGTGATATCTATTATTACCTGAGTATTACAGTCACTTTTTTGTTATTGAATATCTACTTGCTGGAATCCAGGCGCTGGGCAAAACCCGGGAACACCAGAATACATTGGCGCTGGCGTTGCTTGATCGGGTTATTAATATTGAATGTACTGGTTGCTAATCTCAGCTTGTCCCGTCTGCAGCCGTTGCGAATCGATTTGACAGAAAATAAACGCTACACAATTTCTCAAGCGACCTTGCAATCTCTTGACCATCTTAAAGAACCACTGCTGATTCGCGCTTATTTTAGTGGAAAGACACATCCACTACTGACGCCGCTAATTCCTCAGCTGCGTAATCTGATTGAAGAATATGCAGTGTATGGCAATGGCAAGGTTCGGGTCGAAGTGATTGATCCAACGCTTGATCCAGGTCTGGAGCAGGAAGCTGCAGAAAACTACGGTATTAAACCGGTTCCCTTGCAGATTATTGATAAATACAATCCTTCCGTAGTGAATATTTATTTCAATATCGTGGTGCGTTATGGTGATCAGTCTGAAGTGCTCGGGTTTCGGGATTTGATTGATACCCGATCTCAAAGCGAAGGTGATTTAAAGGTGGCGATACGCAATCCTGAGTATGATATTACCAGTGCGATCAAGAAAGTCGTCAGCGAATATCAAAGTCGTGGTGATTTGTATACGTATTTAACCAGCTCGATCAAGTTTACCGGGTATATTTCCTCTGACACAGATTTGCCTGAAGCATTACGCAGCTATAAAACCAGCGTTGTTACTGCTCTTGAGAAGGCTAAAAAAAATGCAAATGGTCGGTTTGACTACACGCTGGTTGATCCGATGTCTGATACCCGGATGGCTGAGCAGATTGCCAGAAACTATGGTTTTTTACCCATGCGTAAAAGTCCGGAAGATCAGCATGGATTTTATTTCTATTTATTACTGGATAACGACTCGAAAGCAATTCAATTGCCTGTTCCTGATAATCCACAAGCGTTACAGGAAAGCAACTTTGAAGATGTATTGGAAAGTGCTGTTAAACGGTTTTCAGTTGGTTTTGTCAAAAAAATTGGTTTGTACGTTCCTCCAAGCGTAAAACAAAACCCGTTGTTACAACAATACCGCATGCCCAGCGGTCGAAGTTTTCAGCAATTGCGTCAACGCCTGACATCTCGTTATGATCTGGAGCTGGTCGATTTCAATCAAGGTGAAGTGGCAGATGATATTGATGTATTACTGATACTCGCTCCCAGACAACTGACAAGCATCGAGGTTTTTGCGATCGACCAGTTTTTGATGAGAGGCGGTGCTGTCATTATTTCCAGTGGTGCAGCAGAAGCAAAATTTACTCAATACGGCTTATCCGCAACGCCTTACTCATCAGGTTTGAAAGACTGGCTCAAGCACAATGGAATCAGTATTGAGAATACCCTAGTACTTGACCCGCAAAATAATGTGATTCCATTACCAGTAACACGGGATGTAGGCGGCGTACCAATGCGGGAAATTAAAATGCTCAATTATCCCTATGCAATCGATATACGTGGTGAGCGTTTGAATAACCAGCATGTGATTACATCAGCTTTTGATCAGATACCAATGGTCTGGGCATCACCCTTGTCTGTCAATAACGAAAACAGTGCGATAACAGTCACTGAATTGCTGCATAGCTCAGAGCAATCCTGGGTTTCATCATCAATGCAGATACTACCGGAATTCGATAAATACCCTGAATTCGGATTTCTGCAAGAGGGTGAGCCGAAATCACATTTGTTGGGCGCGGTGCTGGAAGGTGAATTTAAATCATTTTATAAGACCAGGCCTTCGACAGCAAATGTTGGCAGCCTCGACAGCCTGAGTGGTAAAAGCAGCGGTTTGATAACCAACACTGTCCTGCAGCAATCGCTTCCATCTGCCCGGTTGGTAATTTTTTCTTCGAATGAGTTTGTTGCCGATAAAGCCTTGCGTTTACTGGCAAGTGCAAATGGTATTGTTTCATCTAACATTGTCAATTTGATTGAAAATACTGTGGATTGGGCTGTGCAGGAT
>DRLZ01000062.1 GCA_011322755.1 Crenotrichaceae bacterium | reverse complement strand
TGCCCATGATTTTCGATTCACTGCCTGCACAGTTGCGGACACTGCCGCGTGGGGGGCAACACGCATATGCGCCAGTTGATATAACCCGACAAGCGCAAGCATTTTGATAAAATGCTCTTTATTTCGCAATGGCTTGCTGAGTAACTGAGCCAGAAAAAACTCAAGCTGGTAATAATAACGCAATGTTCCGAAACTCAAGGCTTTGACAAAGCTGCGATTCTCAGTTGACATATCAGCGGGTATCGACTGATCCAGAGCGCGTGTTAATGAGACTCCGCTGCAGACGACAGAATCAACAACTTGCGCAGCCAGACACCGGGTATTCAACGACACTGTTGTGCCAATACAGCGACCTCACGCTCAGCGAGAACCAAAGCGAAGAAGGTCATTATCATTCTGACAGACAATAATCTGATATTCATGTCAAACAGATACCATCGACCTGGTTTGCATTGAGAAACTGACTCGCAGTGAGACGTTTCCCGCCAGGTAATTGTACTTCCGTCAGTTCAAGCAAACCCTCACCGGTCATGACCATGAGCTGCTGTCGCCCATCACTGATTATTTGACCTGGTTTGTGCTGGATTGTCTGCGTCTTTGATTCAGCGACTGTCTTTGCATTCCAGATACGAAGTCTTTTGTCATTGAACATGGTATATGCAACTGGCCAGGGATTCAGCCCTCTTACCTGGCGCTCAAGAGCTCTCGCGGGCTGGTTCCAGTCGAGTCTGGCTTCTTCCTTGCTGAGTTTCGATGCATACGTTGCCTGCGACTCATCCTGAACCTGCGGTTCTATGGTTCCAGCTTGTATCTCTGGAATGACCGACAACAAGGCTTCTGCACCGGATTCAGCCAGTTGTTTGAATAATTGCTCCGATGTCTGAGTCTGTATCGGAATTGACCGTGTTAAATAAACGGGACCGGTATCCAGCTTTGTTTCCATGCGCATGATAGTCACTCCGGTCTGCTCGTCTCCTGAGATAATAGCGCGCTGGATTGGTGCAGCACCTCGCCAGCGGGGCAATAAAGAGGCATGAATGTTGATGCAGTCAATACGTGGAATTTCAAGCACCTGGGCGGGCAAAATCAACCCATACGCGACAACAACCATCAGATCAGGGTTTAAATCACGCAATTGTTGAATTTGTTCAGCATCACGCAGTGAATCAGGTTGATATACTGGTATGCCTGCCTGTTCCGCAACGAGTTTAACCGGGCTTGCTGTTAACTTTCTGCCTCTCCCTGAGGGTCGGTCAGGCTGGGTATAAACAGCAACAACCTCATCATCAGATGCCAGGAGCGCCATCAGTGCTGGAACTGAAAAGTCGGGTGTCCCCGCAAAAATGATTCGCATTTAAGTAATACCTTGATGTAAGAAAATCACAAGCTACGAGCAGATGCAGGCGTGGTTCTGGTTTGCTTGTCTCTCGCGGCAAGACGATGTTGTTTTTCAAGTTTCTTCTTGATACGTTGTTGCTTGAAGTTTGATAGATAGTCAACAAACACCTTGCCCTGGAGATGATCGATCTCATGCTGGATGCAGGTTGCGAGCAAACCATCCGTTTCCAGCTCAAATTTCTTACCATCCCTTCCCAAGGCATTGATTTTAACCAATTCGGGGCGTTCTACCATCTCGAAAATTCCCGGAACTGATAAACAGCCTTCTTCATTTTCTATCTCTCCACTGGTCTCAACGATCTCGGGATTGATTAAACAAACCGGCGAATCTTTTTCATCGCTGACGTCAATGACAATAATACGTTTATGGATGTTAACCTGAGTTGCAGCCAACCCGACACCAGGGGCGTCATACATGGTCTCAAACATGTCATCAACAATCCGGCGAATCGTCGCATCGACGAGGTCAACAGCAACAGCCTTCTTGCGCAACCGCGGGTCTGGGTATTCAAGAATCGGTAATACTGCCATTTTATGGTTTCCTGTCAATAATTAATGCGGTATCTTAGTCTGGCATTTTATCCGAATTCATCTACACTTTGGAAGAAGTCCTTTAATCAGTTTAACTGACAGACTTATGTATTATTCCAGATTATCCCAAGGATACTTGATCATGAAGCTAAAAAGCATAGCGATTGTGTTTGCTTTAACAATTTTCAGCACTGCATTTGCAGAACAAGGAAATGAGATTGCACTCTCTCCCAACCATCCTGACCAGTATATCGTTAAAAAAGGCGATACGTTATGGGACATTGCAGAAACATTTCTGCGTGACCCGTGGCGTTGGAAAGACATATGGGAGGGAAATAGTCAAATTGAAAACCCGGATCTGATCTACCCTGGTGATGTCATCTATTTATCTGAAAAAGATGGACACCCAGTGTTGTCAATGCGTAACCCTGGTGAAAACGGAACCAGCTTATCTGGCTCTGGCGAAGACGGTTCACTTGTAAAAATCACACCCAGCATTCGTCAAGGTGATTTATCCTCACCGATTCCAACCATTCCAATCTCTGTGATTCGTCCCTTTTTATCCAAACCAAGTGTCGTTACCAATGACACCCTGGATTCTGCACCTTATATCGTCAGTTTCCAGGATGGTCATCTGCTCGGCGGCAGTGACAGTATTGTTTATGTTCGCAACCTGGATGATGTAACGGCTGATTTTGATATTGTACGCAAGGGTAATCCTTACCGACACCATCAAACCGGGAAAATACTTGGTTATGAAGCACTGTATGTTGGTAAAGCACAATTTCTGCGTGATGGTGATCCAGCAACATTTAAACTGGTTACCTCGGAAAGAGATGCAAGAATTGGAGATCGCCTGATACATAGCGGGATGGAAAAAGGGCTTTTTGAAATCCAGCCACATGTTCCTGAGTCAGATATTCACGGCACGATAATACGAGTTGTTGATGGTGTAAGCCAGATCGGTCAGCACGCTGTTGTGGTAATCGATATGGGTAGCAAAGAAGGTGTAGAATCTGGTCATGTACTCAGTATTTTTCAATCCAGCGATACTGTACGAGACCGGGTGATTAATGATGCAGGCGAATGGGTCAAACTTCCTCAAGAGGAAGCTGGATTACTCATGATTTTTCGCAGCTTTGATCACGTCAGTTTCGGGCTTGTAATGGATGCAACGCGAGCGCTTCATTTGTCAGACACTGTCCGCACTCCACCACTCTATTAAGTCAGTTAGCTGACTTTCGAATAAACAATCATGTGCGCCATCCGCACTGTTTTATCAACAGAAGACCAGACTGTAGAGTCACTGCGGCAACGCAGTCACTCTACGGCAGATGTCTCTTTTGACAAATGCTTCCCTGTGGTAGTGCGGTGATTATCATTTCACCAACCTCAAGTATTCATCTCTTTACTAACTAATGTCAGCTGATCAGGTCTCCAGCTGGCTTGCTCTAATTCGATGCCCAGGTTCCGGCAGCCAGCGATTCAAACAGGCGCTTGATCATGCTGGATCTGCTGAAAATCTACTTTCGCTACCAGCCTCACAATTATCAGCATTTAAACTAAGCCAGACGACACGTGATTATCTATCAAATCCTCAGTGGTCTGCTATTAAACCGGATCTGGCATGGTTGACTATTGATGGCAACTATCTGATTACCCAGACAGATCAACACTATCCTCAACTACTCAAGGAAATTCCTGACGCCCCCATTGCGTTGTTTGTCACAGGCAATCCAGAAGTACTTGAAATGCCACAAATAGCCATCATTGGCAGCCGCAACCCCTCAATTTCTGGAAAAAATACCGCACATGCTTTCGCAAAAGCACTCGCGCAACCAGGGCTTGTGATTACCAGCGGCCTCGCTATCGGAATCGATGAAATGGGACATCGTGGTGCGCTGGATGTGGGCGGCATCACAATCGCAGTTACCGCAACTGGTCTTGATCAGATCTATCCGGCCAGACATCTGGAATTAGCTGAGGCGATCACCAGAAAAGGAGCCATCATTTCCGAATTTCCTATCAATACACCACCCAAACGTTTTCATTTCCCAAAACGCAATCGCATTATTGCTGGTCTTAGCCTCGGCACATTGGTGGTTGAAGCGGCAAGTCAAAGCGGCTCATTGATTACAGCCCGACTGGCAGCTGATTATG